>DASUPA010000410.1:0-4223 GCA_036276335.1 Candidatus Methylomirabilota bacterium
GAGCACGCGCGGAGCGGCACGAAGGTGCCCTCGCACTGCTACGCCGTGCGGTTCGAGGGCCGCGAGCTCTGGGGGGCCGACGCGGGACCGCGCGACGCCGTCTACATCGACCTCTTCGACGAGTACCTGGAGCCCGCGTGAGCCGGGCGCCGCTCGACGCCCTGCCGGCGATCCCGCGCGACGCCGAGGGCCCGGTCTTCGGCGCGCCGTGGGAGGCGCAGGCCTTCGCGATGGCGGTGACGCTCCACGAGCGCGGGCACTTCACCTGGAAGGAGTGGGCGGCCCGCCTCGCCGACGAGATCGCCGCCGCCCGGGACCGCGGCGAGGCCGACGACGGCAGCCGCTACTATTACTTCTGGCTGTCGGCGCTCGAAAAGCTCGTGGCCGACAAGCGCCTCGTCATGGCCGACGAGCTGGCCGCGCGCAAGGACGAATGGGACCGCGCGGCCCGAGAGACGCCCCACGGCCAGCCGATCGAGCTCAAGCGCTAGCGACAGCCGCCGACTTGCCTAGAGTCTTCCCTCCTCGCGGAGGCGGGCGAGGGAGCGGTCGAAGGCGTCGACGATCAGGTCGATGTCCTTGTCGGTCATGGCGCCGTTGAGCCAGCCGTGGGCGGCGCCGCGGCTGTAGTCGATGCCGTTGACGAGCATCGCCAGGTGGAGCGCGCCGCCGACGGGACCCATCCCGCGATCGAGCCGGCCCGCGTCGGCCGTGTAGTCGTTGAGCCCGAGCGCCGCGGCGTCGGCGCCGAGGTAGATGCGAAAGATCGACGAGGCGCCGTAGACCACGCCGGGGACGCCGCGCGTCTTGAGCACCTGGTTCATGCCCTCGCGCACCCGGTCGCCCAGGCGGTTCAGCTCGCGCTGCACCTCGCCCGTCTTCAAGATCTCGAGCGCGGCCACCCCGGCCGCCGCCACCAGCGGCGTGCCGCTGTACGTCCCCTGGTCGGCCACGCGCTGCGTGCGGTCGCGCCTGGCGTCGCCCGCGAAGGCCACGCGGTCCAGGAGGTCGGCGCGGCCCACGAGGGCGGCGCCGGGCAGGCCGCCGGCCACCGCCTTGGCCAGGCAGGTGAGGTCCGCGGTGACGCCGAAGTACTCCTGGGCGCCGCCGGGCGCCATGCGGAAGCCGGTCACGACCTCGTCGAAGATCAGCACCACGCCGCGCTCCCGCGTCAGCTCGCGCAGCGCGCGCAGGAAGGCGGGGTTCGTCGGGACCACCATCGAGCGCGCGCCGGCGGGCTCCAGGATGACCGCCGCCACCTCGTGCTCGTCCAGCAGCTCGCGCACGTGCGCGAGGTCGTTGTTGCGGGCCACCAGCGTCGTCGCGAGCGTGGACGGCGGGACACCCGCCGACACCGGGATCTCGAACGGGTCCTTCACGGCGGCCATCACGGCGTCGTGCAGGCCGTGGAAGTGCGCCTCGAACTTCACGATGTGCTGGCGCCCGGTGGCCGCGCGCGCGACGCGGATGGCGAGCGCCGTCGTCTCGGTTCCGGTCATCATGAAGCGGACCCGCTCGGCGCCGGGCACGATCGAGCAGATCAGCTCCGCCCAGCGCACCTCGATCTCGGAGCACGCGCTGTAGTGGGTGCCGAGGCGGGCCTGCCGGAGGATGGCCTCCAGCACCGCCGGGTGGTTGTGACCGAGCACGAGCGCGCCGTGGCCGCTCCAGCAGTCGACGTACCGGTGGCCGTCGACGTCCCACTTGTAGGCGCCGTCGGCGCGCGCCACGTAGAACGGAAAGGGCGCGAACGCGCGGCCGTCGTGGGCCACGCCGCTCGGCATCCGGGCGACGGCGCGCGCGTGCAGCGCGCGGGACTTCGGTCGGGCGTCGGCGTACTCCTGCTCGATGGTCGTCATGCGCGCTAGGATAGCACCATGAAAATCACCGCGATCGACACGTTCACGCTCCGCATCCCGACCGCCAGGCCCATCGCCCTGGACTTCCCCGAGCACCGGCTGGTGGTCGCGCGCGTCCACACCGACGGCGGCCCCGACGGCCTCGGCTACTCGCTGATCTTCGGCGGCGCGGGGTCCGAGGCGGTGGAGGCCTACACGCGGCGCCTCGCCGCCCTCCTGGTCGGGGAGGACGCGAGGCTCGTCGGCAAGCTGTGGGAGAAGATGTTCCGGGCCGATCGCGGCTTCCGGCGCGTCGGCATCGCGGGGTACGCAGTGGCGGCGCTCGACATCGCGCTGTGGGACATCGCCGGCAAGGCGGCGGGCCAGCCCCTGGCCCGCCTCTGGGGCGCGGCCACCGACCGCGTCGCCGCCTACGGCAGCGGGGGCTGGGGAAGCTACACCGTGGACGACCTGGTCGGCGAGGCCAGGCGCTACGCGGCGATGGGCTGCCGCTACTACAAGATGAAGATCCACGCCGCCGACCCGCGGGAGAACCGTCGGCGCGTGGAAGCCGTGAGGAAGGCCCTCGGCGACGGCGTGAAGATGATGGTGGACGTCAACCAGAAGCTCGACGTGCTCGGCGCGATCCGGCAGGCGCAGCTGCTGGAGGACCTCGACCTCGTCTGGTACGAGGAGCCGGTGCTCGCGGACGACCTGGCCGCCTGCGCGGAGGTCGCGCGCGCCATCAGGATCCCCGTGGCGACCGGCGAGAACAACTACACGCGCTTCGAGTTCCGCGAGGCCATCGAGCGCCGCGCCGCGACCTACCTGATGCCCGACGTCTGCCGCGCCAACGGCTTCAGCGAGATGCTCCGCATCGGCGCGCTGGCCGCCGCCCACCAGGTGGCCGTGTCGCCGCACGTGGTCCACGAGCTGTCCGTGCACCTGGCGGCCGCGATGCCCAACGCGTTCCTGGTGGAGCTCATCGACTGGACGCCGGGCGATCTCTTCGAGGGCATGCCGCGCTGCGAGGACGGCGCGTTCCGGATCTCCGACCGTCCCGGGCACGGCATCGTCCTGAGCGCGGACGCCGAGAGGAAGTACCGGATGGCCTGACGCATCGCCGCCGCCCGGCCGCGTGGTCCGGCGGCGAGGACGTCGCGGCGTCGCGCGCGCGGCCTACCGCGGCAGCGCGGCCGGCTTCACCTTGCCCGCGCTCTTCTCGTAGGCCTCCACGGCCTTCTTGAGATCCGTGTACTGCTCGCAGCCGAAGAAGCAGAGGCGGCTCAGCCGGGCGAGGTGCTCCCTGGCCTTGGGCAGGTTGTCCAGCGCCAGGTAGGCCTCCCCGATGTACTCGTGCGCGCCGCGATGCTTCGGGTCGAGCGAGAGGGCCCGCTCGTAGAGGGGGATCGACCGCGCGGGATCGCCGCTCTTCCGGATGGCGTAGGCGAGCCAGTTGTAGGCGTCGGCGTTCGACGGCTCGCGCTTCGTCACGCCCTCCAGCAGCGGGATGGCGCGGGCGAACTGGCGGTCCTCGATGGCCTTGACGGCGGCGGTGTAGTCCGGGTCCTGGGCCTTGGCCCTCATCTCGTCGCCACCGCCGCCGCCCCCGCCGCCGTCGGCGAGCGCGGGCGTCGGGAGCGTCAGGAGCACGACCACGGTCCACGCGGTGAGCTGGCGGAGCGTCGTCATACAGCCTCCTTTGTCGCGGGGGTCCTAGTCTACCCGGAAGACGCAATCCGGCGTCAGGCGCCTCACGCTCGTCTGGCCGCAGAGCGCCATCGCGGTGCGGAGCTCGTGTCGCAGGATGCCGAGCGCCGACGCCACGCCGTCGGCGCCGTCGACCGCGAGGCCCCAGAGCGCCGTGCGACCGACGGCGACCGCGCGCGCCCCGAGCGCCACGCCCTTGAGCACGTCGGTGCCGCGGTTGAAGCCGCCGTCGACGACGATGTCGGCCCGGCCGTTGACGGCCTCGGCGATCGCCGGTAGCGCGTCGATCGACGCCTGCGTGCTGTCGAGCTGGCGCCCGCCGTGGTTGGAGACCCAGATGAGGTGCACGCCCATCTCCACCGCCCGCCGCGCGTCGCGCGCGGTCATCACGCCCTTGAGGCCGAGCGGCAGCCGGGTCGTCTTCATCAGGAACTCCACGTCGGTCCACGTGAGGCGCGTCGGATAGTTGGGGTCGGGCCCGCGCGGGTTCGGCGCCTTGGCCATGGCCTCGCGCGGGCTCCAGCGCGCGGCGATGTCGCGCTCGCGCCGGCTGTAGACCTGCACGTCGACGGTGAGGCAGACGGACAGGTAGCCGGCGGCCTCGACGCGCGCGAGATAGTCGGTGACCCAGGCGCGATCGCCGAAGTGGTAGAGCTGGAACATCTTCGGTCCGCG
>DASUPA010000411.1:0-5998 GCA_036276335.1 Candidatus Methylomirabilota bacterium
AACGTGACTCCCGTCCTCGGAGACGACGCCTCGCCGAGGCTACCGGAGGCCGTCTGCGACCTCGTCGTGCTCGTGAACGTCTACCATCACTTCGCGGAGCCGGCGGCCTTCCTGAGGCGGGTGGCGCGCTGTCTCAAGCCGCGTGGCCGCCTCGTCAACATCGACTGGGCCGATCGCGACACCCCGAAGGGCCCGCCGGCCCACCGCCGGATCCCGCCGGCGGTCTTTCTCCGTCACGCGCGGGCGGCCGGACTGGCGCTCGCCGACGAGTACGACTTCCTGCCCTACCAGTACTTCCTCGTCCTGCGGCGCCGCCGCGGCTAGCGCTTCACGCCCATCGCGAGCTTCGCCGCGCTGGGACGTCGTACCCGCCGGCGACGGGGAAGGGAGCCGCGCGCCGGACGAAAACGGGCCGGAATCGTGCCTCACCGCCCGCGCATCCTACTGGCAGTACACTCCAATGGCGATGACGAGATCCGACCCGAACGCGCCGACCGGCTCGCCCGTCGGGAGCGCCGCGCTGGACGTGGGCGTGTCCGGCCTGCCCTTCCGGTTCGAGCTGAGCCTGGATCCCCTGATCAGCTTCTGGACCCGCAGCGCCGACCACGACGGGTCCTGCGGGGCCGTCTCCCGGCTCGTCGGCGAGGAGGTTCGCAAGGCGCCGGAGCTGCTCGGCGTGATCGAGGACCCGGCCGTCCTGGAGCGGCATCGCGACCTCCTCGACACGCTGATGGTCGCGATCTTCCCGCCCGCCTTCTGGGAGGAGTCGTTCGGCGCCGCCATGGTGCCGTTTCGCATGCGGGCCTTCTACGCCACGCCGGCGATGCAGCGGCTGCTGCTGAACGAGCACGGCGGGCTGCGTGGACGCGTGAACCTGGACGCCGGCATGGTGACGGCGATGCGGCGGGCTTCCGTCTATGCGGTGGTCCTCCGGCGGCTGTACGGGCTCGACGTCGAGCTGGACCACCCGATCATCCTGACCATCGACGACCCCGACACCGGGCTCGAGCGGCACTTCCGCGTCCTGCTGGACCCGCAGTTCATCGAGGTCACCGCGCGCGGTCCCCTGCCGTCGCTCGGCGACGACCTGCGCCGAGAGCTTCGCGCGAACCTGCTGGACGCGGCGCGGCTCGAGGCCGTGCTGCCGCCCGACCTCTTCGTGTTCCGCGGCTTCGGGGTGTTCAGGGCGGTCGACGTCACCGACCAGGAGGTCCTGTCCGCGCTGAAGCGCGATCTCATCGACCGCGAGTCGATCGTCTCGGAGACGCGCTTCCTCGGGCTCCAAAACCGGCTGCGCACGCTCTTCCGGCGTCCCCAGCTGCAACTCGGCCTCGGCGCCATCGACGGCGACCGCGTGCTGATCCTGAACTACGGCGCGCGCCACGAGCATGCGTGCATCTTCGCCGACTCCGCGCACCATCGCACGTCGGACTTCGCCGGCACCGTGTTCGAGCGTGCCGTCAAGACGGGCCGGCCGGTCATGGTCGACGATCTCACGCGGCTCGAGGGGCGGACGTGCATCGAGGAGCAGATCGCCTCGACCGGCGCCCGCACCTTCGTCGTGGCGCCGCTGCACTACCAGGACAAGGTCATCGGCACCCTCGACCTCGGCTCGCCCGTGGCCGGCGACCTCGATGCCTCGCAGCTGCCGAAGCTGCACGAGGTCCTGCCGCTCTTCTCGATGGCCGTGCAGCGGAGCATGGACGAGTTCAACGCGCGGATCCAGACGGCCATCAAGGAGCGGTTCACGGCGATCCACCCGGTGGTCGAGTGGCGGTTCCGCAAGGCCGTCCTCGACGAGCTGGAGCGCGACGCGGACGCGGCCGGGGCCGAGCTGCATCCGATCGTTTTCGAGCACGTCCAGCCGCTGTACGCGCTGTCCGACATCCGGGGCTCGTCCACGCAGCGCGCGCTCGCCATCCAGAGCGACCTGCTCGCGCAGCTCCGGCTGGCGCGCGACGTGGGGGAGGCGGCGCACGCGGCGCGGCGGCTGCCGGCGCTCGATCACCTGCGCTACCGCATCGACCAGCAGCTGGCACGGCTCCGTGACGACGTCAGCGCGGGGGACGAGGTGGCCACCGTCGGGTTCCTCCGGTCGGAGGTGGAAGGGCTCTTCGAGCACCTGGCCACGTTCGGCGAGGCCGTCACGCGGCGCCTCGACGCCTATCGCGCGGCGCTCGATCCGGTGCGCGGGACCGTCTACCGCCAGCGGCGGCTCTTCGAGGACAGCGTCACGCGCGTCACGGAGACGATCTCGGCCTATCTCGATCTCGAGGAGGAGGCGGCGCAGTCGATGGTGCCTCACTACTTCGAGAAGCGGAACACCGACGGCGTCGACCACCAGATCTACGTGGGCGGCTCCCTGCTCGAGGACGGGCACTTCGACCCGCTGTACCTCAAGTCGCTCCGCCTGTGGCAGCTCATGGTCGTGTGCGGCATCGCCGCGCGTGCCGACCACCTGACGCGCGAGCTGCCGCTGCCGCTGCAGGTCAGCCACCTCGTGCTGGTCCAGCACACGCCGCTCTCGATCCGCTTCCGCGCGGACGAGAAGCGCTTCGACGTGGACGGCGCCTACGACATGCGCTACGAGATCGTCAAGAAGCGCATCGACAAGGCGCTGGTGAAGGGCACCGGCGAGCGGCTGACGCAGCCGGGCCGGATCGCGATCGTCTACTCGCAGCCGTCCGAGGCCGCGGAGTACCGCGGCTACCTCGACTATCTCCACCATCTCGGCTACGTCGCCGCCGAGGTCGAGGATCTGGAGCTCGACGAGCTGCAGGGCGTGCACGGCCTGCGCGCGCTGCGGGCGGCGGTCACGCTGCGCGAGGCGCCCGACCGTCCGGTCGCCGTCGACGTCGTGCGCACGGCCGCGCGCTGACGCGCGTGCCGGACATCGAGGCCGTCGTCTTCGACATCGGCGGCGTCATCCAGGACTCGCCGCTGGACGCCATCGCGCGCTACGAGCGCGACCACGGTCTGCCGCCCCACGCGATCAGCCGCGCCGTGATGGCGAGCGGCGAGGGCGGCGCCTGGTCGCGGCTCGAGCGCGGCGAGCTGACGGTCGAGGCGTGGTGCGCACCGTTCGAGGCCGACTGCCGGGCCCACGGCCTCGCCGTGAGCGCCACGCGGCTCATGGAGTACATCGCCGAGGCGGGGCGCGAGCGACCCGAGATGCTCCGCGCCGTGGGCCGCCTCCGCGAGCGCGGCCTCCGCGTCGGCGCCCTCACCAACAACTGGGCGACCGAGCGGGCTCCGACCGGGCCCCATCCCATCGGCCGCCACTTCGACGCGCTCGTGGAGTCGCGCGCCGTCGGTATGCGGAAGCCCGATCCACGGATCTACCAGCTCATCTGCCGCCGGCTCGGCGTCGAGCCGCCGCGGGCGGCCTTCCTCGACGACATCGGGACGAACCTCAAGAGCGCCCGCGCCCTCGGGATGCACACGATCAAGGTCACCGAGCCCGCGCAGGCGCTGCGGGAGCTCGGTCGCCTGGTGGGCCTCGACCTGCTCTAGAGGCCGGTCCGCGTCACCTTCGCCGACACCAGCGCGTCGATCTCAACCTCGCTGAAGCCGGCGGCCGCCAGGATGGCGCGCGTCTCGCTGCCGAAGGGCGGCGTGGCGGCGCCGGGCCGGAAGCCCTCGCCGTCGAGCTTCACGGGCGGCGCCAGCACCCGGACGGGACCCAGCGCGGGGTGCGGCAGGTCGTAGAGGAAGCCGTTGGCGCGCGTCTGCTCGTCGTCGAACATCTCGACCGCGAAGCGCACGGCCGCCGCCGGCAGCCCGCGCTTGTCGAAGATCTGCTTCCACTCGGCGCTGGTCCGCGAGGCCATGAGGGCCTCGACGCGCTTGCCGAGGGCGGTGTAGTGACGCTCGAGGGCGTCGCGGTCCCGGATGGCCCCGCCGTGCGCCTCGTCGACGAGCCCGAGGGTGTCCATCAGCGTGCGCTGCAGGCTCGGGCTCACGCACGCGATCCCGATGACCTCGTCCTTCGTCGGGTAGGTGCGGAAGTACACGTTCAGCAGCCCGGCCGTGCGCGCGGACGGGATGACCGCGCTCTGCGCCTCGAACGGGGCGCCGGCCGCGCGGAGCTCCCGGAGCCGCGCCAGGGCCTCCGCCTGCACGGGCCCGTCGACCGACGTGACGCGCACGAGCGAGTTGTTCTGGGCGAGCAGCGCCGCCATGAAGAGCGCCACGTCGAGCGCGCCGCCGCGCCCGGTGCGCTCGCGACGCAGCAGGGCGGCGGCGACGCCGAAGGCCAGCGAGAGCGCGCAGATGTAGTCGGCCACCGGGGCCTCGCCGGTGGCGGGCACGCCGTCGCGGACCTTCCCCAGCGAGGCCATGAGGCCGCTCCGCGCCTGGACCACCAGATCCATGCCCGCCAGCCCCGCGTCGGGCCCCTGCCGGCCGAAGGCGCTGACGTTGCCGACGATCAACCGCGGAAAGCGGGGTCCGAGGGTCGCCGCGTCGAGGCCCATCTCCTCCGCGAGCCCCGGGCGGAAGTTCGTCAGGACCACGTCGGCCCGCGCGAGCAGCCGATCGACCACCTCGCGCGCGCGAGGGTGCCGCAGGTCGAGCGGCAGCGAGTGCTTGCCGCGGTTGCGCGAGATGAAGTGGCGCGTCTCGCCGGGGGCGAGCGGCGCCAGCTGGCGGACGGGGTCGCCCTCCAGCGCCTCGATCTTGATGACGTGGGCGCCGCCGTCGGCGAGCAGCTGGGCACAGAACGGGACGGCGATGAACTGGCCGAACTCGATCACTTCGACGCCGGCGAACGGGCGGGCGGAGTCCATGGCGGTAGAGCCTAGCACGGCCGCGCTTCTGCTATCCTCTGCGCCATGACCTCAGGCCTCGAGGATCGCTTCCAGACCCTGCACGAGATCGTCCGCGCGGCGAAGCAGCGTCTGCCGGCCGGGGAGTGGGACTACCTGACGGGCGGGACGGAGACGGAGACGACGATGCGCCGCAACCGCCTGGCGCTCGACACGATCGCCTTCCGCCCCCGCGTCCTGCGGGACGTCTCCAAGGTGGACTCGACCTCGACGTTCCTCGGCCGCCCCGTCCGCATCCCGGTGATGTTCGCCCCGATCGGCTCCATCGAGTCGTTCACGCCGGGCGGCGGCGCCACCGCGGCGCAGGCCTCCGCGGAGTTCGGCGTGCCGCAGATGCTGTCGAACGTCTGCAGCCCGGGGCTGGAGGCGGTCGCCAAGGCGGCCGACAACTTCCGCATCTTCCAGCTCTACGTGCGCGGCGACGACGCCTTCGTCGACGACCACGTGCGGCGCGCGCTCGAGCACGGCTACGCCGCCTTCTGCCTCACCGTCGACACGGCCTGGTACAGCCGCCGCGAGCGGGACATCGCCCGGCGCTTCGTGAAGCCCTGGCGCCTGCGCGCGACGGGGCACGACTATCAGGCCGCGCTCTCGTGGGACCAGGTCAAGCGCTTCAAGGACACGCACACGGTCCCGCTGATCCTGAAGGGCATCGCGACCGCCGAGGACGCCGGGCTCGCGTGCGAGCACGGTGTGGACGTCGTCTACGTCTCCAACCACGGCGGCCGGCAGCTCGACCACGGTCGCGGCTCCACCGACGTGCTGCCCGAGGTGGTGAAGGCCGTGGCCGGCCGCGCCAGGATCATCGTCGACGGAGCGTTCCAGCGCGGCAGCGACGTGGTGAAGGCGGTGGCGCTCGGCGCCGACCTGGTCGGCATGGGCCGCCTCCCGTGCCTCGGGCTCGCGGCCGCCGGCGCGCCGGGCGCCGTGCGCGCCATGGAGCTCGTGGAGAGCGAGATCCGCATCTGCTTGGGGCTCCTCGGCGTCACGCGCTACTCGGAGCTCACGCCCGCGCACCTGCACCTGGGCGTCCCGCCGGTCACGGTGCCGCACGTGTTCAGCGCGTTCCCGCTGCTGGGCCAGGAAGGATACTAGCCATGAGCCATCGCGCCGTCGTCGTGCAGCCGGACGAAGGCCCGTCCTACTGGCAGCCGGTGCCCGCCAGCGGCCAC
>DASUPA010000412.1:0-7014 GCA_036276335.1 Candidatus Methylomirabilota bacterium
AGGGCGTCCATCAGGCGCCGGGCCGTGTGCGAGAGCCGCCCGGCCTCGTACTCGGCCGTGTAGTGGCGCGCGCGCTGGGAGCCGCGCGCGAGGGCGTAGAAGGCGGGGAAGAGGTCGAGGGCGACGAGCACCGGCCGTCCCCGGAGGACCTTGCCGTAGTAGACGCGCCGGGCGGCCGGCAGCTCGTCCTTGAGCTGCCACGTGAGGCCGACGCCGTCGTCGTGATGCGACCGCTTCGGCCACCGCGGGCGGGCGCGTGTGTCCCGGGCGCTCGTCTTCTTCCGTTTCATGCGCCGGGGAGCAGCGAATCCCGTGCCAGCAGCCGCGGGCGACGCGCCCTGTGTAAAAGCGTGCAAGGGTCCGCCGGCGGTGGGGCCGGCGGTCAGCGCACGCGGGCGGCCGCGGGGGCGACGAGCCAGCGTCCCGGCCAGCCGTCGACCTCGGCCTCGATGATCGTTCCCCGCCGCGCCTGCCGCGTCACGGCCGCCTCGACCTCCGCGAGCGGCACGCCGAAGAGCCGCGCCAGGAGGCGCGCGCGCGTGTAGACGGCGGCGGCGAGATACCGCTCGACGAGCCGATCGAGCGCCGCGGCGCGCGACATGCGGCGGCCGAGTCGAACGCCCTCCGGCAGCCAGGCTTCCACCAGGTCCCAGCGGTACGAGAACGTCGGCTCGTATCGCTCCTCCGTCTTCACGACCCAGAGTCCCTGCTGCAGCTCGGCCATCGCACGCTCGAACTCCCGCGTCCTGGACGGCTCGAGCATGAAGGTGTTGCCGCGGAGCTCGCGCGTGTACTGCGGGTGCTCGCGGACGAGCGCGTCCATCAGGCGGCGGGCCGTGTGCGAGAGCCGTCCCGCCTCGTACTCGCCCGTGTAGTGGCGCGCGCGCTGGGTGCCGCGGGCGAGGGCGTAGAAGGCGGGGAAGAGGTCGAGGGCCACGAGCACCGGCCGCCCCCGGAGGACCTTGCCGTAGTACACGCGCCGGGCGGCCGGCAGCTCGTCCTTCAGCTGCCACGTGAGGCCGACGCCGTCGTCGTGATGCGACCGCTTCGGCCACCGCGGGCGGGCGCGGCCGACCACGGCCTCCCACAGGCACGCGACGCCCTCGGGAAAGCAGTAGAACGTCGAGCAGAAGCCGACGGCGTCGACGAAGCGCCGCGCGGCCGCGGCCGTGCGGACGGCGAGGGCGGGATGGTGGCGGAACTGACGGCCCCGCGCGGCCTGGAGATGGCCGGCCGTCAGCCGTGTCTTGCTAGGATGGTCGCGGCCCATGGCCCGACGCCCGCGCGCTCGATGGTGCTGTTACCTCCTGCTGTGCGCCGACGGTTCGCTCTACGCCGGAATCACCAACGCGCTCGACCGCCGCGTCGCCCGCCACAACGCGGGCTCGGCGTCGAAGTATACGCGCGCCCGGCGCCCGGTGCGGCTCGTGTGGTCGGAGCCCGCGCGCGACCGCGCGGCGGCCTCGCGGCGCGAGGCCGCGCTCAAGCGCCTGTCCCGCGCCGCCAAGCAGGCGCTCGCCGCGACGGCGTCAGCGCCGCGCGTCGGCCGCGAGGTCGGCGAGCCACGCCGTCGCCTGCGCGCGCAGCGCCTCGCGCTCGGCGGCGGACAGCCCGGCCGGATCGAAGCGGTACCGGTAGTGGAGGGCGAGCAGCGCGGGCAGTCGCTCGGTGTCGACCGCCGGTAGGCGCGCGGCCCGGATGCGCGCGAGCCACGCCGACAGCGGCTCGCCCGGCGCGCGCGGAAAGCCGAGCGCCGCCAGCGCGCGCTCGACCTCGTAGAACGCCGAGTCGGCGCCCACGCGGGAGGCCGGCGCCCGGCCCGGCCCCCCCCCGCGCGCGCGCCGTCACGCGGCGGCGCGAGTACAGGCGCCACGCGAGCAGCGCGAGCAGCGGGATCAGCAGCCAGCCGACCTGGCCGGAAATGCGATCCTCCCGCTCGCTCCACCGCCAGCGCGAGAAGAGATACCCGGCCCACGACCACAGGTCGCCCGCGGCGAACCCGGACACGGCGTCCCGCTCGACCGCCACCCACTCCGGGGGCGTCGTGTCGAGCTCGCGCCAGGCCCCGTCGAGCCAGACCAGCGCCCAGGCGTGCGCGTCGTTGGCGCGGACGACGTAGCGCCGCTCGAGCGCGCTCCACTCGTGGACGGCGTAGCCGACCGCGTAGCGGGCCGGCACGCCGGCCGCGCGAAGCAGCAGGACGGTCGCCGTGGCGAAGTACTCGCAGTGGCCGCGACGCGTGCGAAGCAGGAAGTCCTCGAGCGCCGTCACGCCGGCTGCGCGCTCGGTGACGAACCGCGAGTAGCCGAAGCCGCGGCGGAAGTACGCGCGGACCGACGCCACCGCGTCGCCCGGCGGCGAGCCGGCCAGGCCCAGCTCGTGCGCGACCCGCTCCACCGCCGCCGCCTCGCCGCGCGGCACGGCAAGGTCCATCCGCGTCGGCGGGTCGTTCGACGCTCCGGAGGCGTAGCGGACGCCGTAGCGGACGAGCCCCAGCCCCTCCTCGACACGGAGCGAGCCCAGGCGGTTCCGCGCGAGCTCCACCACGAAGAGGTCGTCGAGCTGCACCGCGCCGTTCGGCGCCGCCAGCATCCCCTTGCCCCGGCGCAGGTACGCCGAGACCACGACGGGCCCGGCGTCCGGCTCCTGCGGCCCCAGCCGCCACGTGATGCCGTCGCCGGCCGGCGACACGCCGCGGAACGGGGCGTCGACCGCGTACCAGACGGGGGCGTTGTAGACGTTGTAGGCTGCCTCGCGCAGCAGCGCGGGCGGCGACGTCTTCCCGGCCGTCTCGACGCGCAGGACGATCCGCGGGGAGAGCTTGAGCTCGCCGACCTGCCCCAGCGCGGTGGACGACCGGTAGGGGTCGGTCTCCCGCCGCGCGAGCTCGAGGAACCACGCCGCCACCGCGCGCTCGAGCGCGCGCTGGCCCTCGGCGATCCCGACCTGACCGGCCCAGCCGAGCGCGACGGCGCCCGCCATCACGAGCGCCCACAGCACGGACGGATAGCGGCGCGGGCGGACGTGCCAGAGCCCCCACGCCGCCATCGCCGCGAAGCCCGCGAAGAAGACGCCCGAGCGCACGTTGGCGGCGCTCGCCGAGAGCAGCGTCAGCGCCACGAAGGGATAGGAGAGGTCGACCGGGATGCGCGGAAAGTCCGGGCGCTCGCTGGCGCGGCGGCGGAGGCTCCAGAAGAAGACCGATGCGTCGAGCACGCCCCCCGTGCTGTAGAGCTGGCAGGCGACGAGCGGAAAGACCGTCAACGGCAGCCACTGGAGGATGCCGAGCACCGCGCGCGCCGAGTCGTTGGCGAGCACCTGGTAGACCGCGATCAGGGCGAGCATCACGGCGCTGACGTCGGAGATCCGGTTGAAGTCCGCGCGCGAGAGGTCCCAGCGGACACCGACGAGGCCCCGGCCCTCGATGACCAGCGCCATCGCCAGGCCGGCGACGAGGAAGCCGGTCTGCCAGCCCCAGAAGAGCAGCGCGGCGCCGGCGAGCCCGCGCGGCGGCGTCACAGGCGCGCCAGCTCCTCGGCGATCCGCCCCCGCACCAGGCGCCGGACGCCGGCGGCGGCGAGCGTCTCGTCGGGCGCGCGCGCGTCCTCCTCATCGGCGACCAGCAGGAGCAGGGCCGGAACGTCGAGCGCGCGCAGGTGCCGGACCAGCGCCCGGCGGGCGTCGTCCCACGCCACGAAGACGCAGATCACGCCGCTCAGCGCGTGGTGCCGCTCGGCCACGAGGCGGTGCAGCGTCGAGAACGGCCGGTCCACGCACGGCCGCACCTCCGCCAGGACCTCCAGCATCCGCTCCAGGTGGCCCAGGCCGCGGCCGGCGGTGAAGACGTACGCCTCCGGGCCGACGAACATCAGGTCCAGCAGCGAGTCCTGGGCGCGCACGCCGGCCGCGAAGGAGGCGGCCACGGACACCGCGTCCTCGAAGACGTCGCTGGCGGCGGCGGGCAGGAAGGTGTCGAGCACGAGGCCGTGGCGGACGAAGAACTCGTCCTGGTACTCGCGCACGACGGGGCGGCCGACCCGCGCCGACGAGCGCCAGTGGATGCGCTTGAGGGGATCCCCCGGCCGGTACTCGCGCAAAGACATGAACTCCTCGGAGTCGCCGACCGACGACGCCAGCGCGATGCCTCCGGGCTGGTAGCGCTGCGCGCCGGGCAGGGCGATCGGCGGCAGCGGGTGGCGGCGCGGCAGGACGAGCAGCGTCTCGGGCCCCGGCACATGGCGCAGCGCGCGCACGAGCCCGAGCGGGTCGGGCCGCGCGAGCGTCATCCCGCGGAAGCGGACGCGGCCACGCGCCCGCGCGGCGGCCTGCACCGTGATCTCGACCTGGCCCCGCGGCGGCACGTCGCCCAGGGGCTGCTCGGCGACGTCGAGCCGCCGGTTCTGCGCGACGAGCCAGGCCCAGCGGTGCCACGCGACCTTGCGATCGAACCAGTTGCGGCGCGATTCGTCGGGCTCCGGGGTCGTGGCGAACGTCTCGAACGAGGGCCGCGGATCCGCGAAATCCTCCAGGATCGACACGCCCCGGCAGCTGCGCGGGCCGGGGTTGCACACGAGGACGCGATAGGTCAGCGGCTCGCCCGCGGTTCCGTAGCGCGGCAGCCGCCGCCGCACCTCGAGCCGCCGCGGCGGCACCAGCGCGCACACCGCACCGATGGCCAGCAGGACGAGCAGCAGCGTGAACGCCTGGTAGCCGACGGTGAGCCGCGTGTTCGGCCCGAAGACCATCGAGGCCAGCAGCGCGCCCGCCACCAGCCGGCCGGCCGGCGTGAGACGCCGCGCCAGTGCCCACTGCACGCGGGAGGCCCGCCGGAACTGGCGGTAGAAGAACCGCCTGGCCATGCTCAGGCCGGAACGGGAACGGTCTTGACGATCTCCTCGACGATCGCGTCGGTGCTCCGGCCGGCGAACCGCGCCTGCGGATCGATGGCGAGCCGGTGCGCGAGGACGGGGCCCGCCATCTCCTGCACGTGCTCGGGGGCGACGAAGGCCTGGCCGTCGAAGAGCGCCAGCGCCTGCGCGGCCGCCATCAGCGCCAGCGAGGCGCGCGGGCTCGCGCCGAGCTCCACGCCCGGGGCCATCCGCGTCGCCCGGGCCAGGTCGACCACGTAGCGCCGCAGCTCGTCGCTCACCCGCACCTCGCGGACGGCGCGGCGCAGCGCCAGCACGTCGTCGAGCGTCGCGCAGGCGGTGAGGTCCTCGATGGGATGGCGCTGCTCCTGGGCGGCGATGATGGCGACCTCCTCCTCCGGCTCGACGTATCCCAGGCCGAACTGGAGCGCGAAGCGGTCCATCTGGGCCTCGGGCAGCGGATAGGTGCCGCGGAACTCGACGGGGTTCTGCGTGGCGATGACGAAGAACAGCTCGGGCAGGCGGTAGGAGGTGCCGTCGACGGTGACCTGCCCCTCGCCCATCGCCTCCAGCAGCGCCGACTGCGTGCGCGGGGACGCGCGGTTGATCTCGTCCGCGAGCAGCACGTGCGTGAAGATCGGGCCCTCGAAGAACCGGAAGGTGTGATCGCGCTGGTCGTAGATCGACACGCCGAGGATGTCCGAGGGCAGCAGGTCGGGCGTGAACTGGATCCGCTTGAACGACGCGCCGACGGACCGGGCCAGCGCCTTCGCCAGGGTCGTCTTGCCCGTCCCGGGGTAGTCCTCGAGCAGGACGTGGCCCCCGCTGGCGAACGCCGCGAGCAGACGCCGGATCGCCACGCTCTGTCCCCGCATGACCGTCGCGAGGTTGGCGGTGATCCGCCTCGCGATGTCCCGCGGGACCGCGGAGGTCACTTCGTCTGCGACGCCTTCCTGATCGCGAGCTCCCGGTCCGCCTCCAGCCCCTCCTCCTGCTTCGCGGTGAGCTTGACGACGAGCGCCTTGTAGCCCGAGGCCTGGATGATCTTGTTGAACTGGGCGCGGTAGTTGGCGACCATGCTGACGCCCTCGATGGCGACGTCATAGGTGAGCCACCGGTCCCCCGCGACGCGGTGCATCCGGTAGTCGACCGGGATCTCGGTCCCGGCCTTGGTGATCAGCTTCGTGCGGACGGTCGCCTGCTCGCGGTCCATCGAGTCGCCGAGGAACTGGATGCGCTCTCCGCTGTACATCTCGATCTTGCCGATGTACGAGCGCTCCAGGAGGTCCGCGTAGAGCCGCACGAACTCCTCCCGCTCGGCCGCCGTGCGCGCGTGCCAGTGCTGCCCCAGCGACCGGCGCGCCGTCTCGGTGAAGTCGAAGATGTCGTTCGCGACGCGCCGGATGGCGGCCCGCCGCTCCACCTGCCGTCCCTCCTGCTTGAGCTCAGGGTCCTCGAGCACCTTGATGACCCGGTCCATCTGCGCCCGGAGCTGGTCGGTGGGGGGACCCGCCCAGGCCGGGCGATGCGCGGCCACGGCGGCCAGCATCAGCAGCAGCGCGACGAGTCCCTGGGTGGTTCGGAGCGTCATGGTCGGCCTCCCTCTCCCGTGTGCGTCGACGCGACGCGCGCACAGTCTAGCGAAGGGCCAAGCCCTTGTCACGGCTGACGTTCCTTATCACGGGGTTCGGAAGGCGTCCGCTATACTCGACACGTGAAGCAGGCGCACGAGGACCTCCAGCGGCGCATCGCTGCGCTGCGGACCCGCTTCGCCGACGTCGGTGCCCGCGCGGCCGCCGCCGCCCGCGCGCTGGCGGCCACGACCCCCCCTCCCGAGCGCCTGCTCCAGGACCTCACCGCCCTCGGCGCCGAGTTCGCCGTGCTCCGGGCCGCCGTCCTCGAGGAGGCGGCCTCCCTGGCACGCCCGCCGGCCGCCTCCTCCGTGTCGCGGATCCGCGACCTGGAGTCTGTCACGGCCTCGGTGATCGCGGCCGAGGAGGAGCGCGCCCGCCAGGCCGCCTGGGACGTCGCGCGGGAGAACGCCGCCGGCGTGCTGGACCGCGTGCAGATCCTGATCCACCGCGAGGACCGGGACTTCTCGGCGCTGGCGGAGTGCCAGGCCAAGGCGCGCGAGCTCCTCGCCACC
>DASUPA010000413.1:0-3107 GCA_036276335.1 Candidatus Methylomirabilota bacterium
GTTGTCGATCGCGTAGTCGACCTGGATGAAGTCCAGCGGCTCGCGCTGCACGAGCCGGGCGAGCGCGTCGTGCTGACGCGCCGAGGACGTCGTGACGCCGGAGTAACGGATGCGCGCCGCCTGCTTCCACTCGCGGAGCACGGGCAGCATCTCCTCGACGCCCGCCATGTTGTGGATCTGCAGCAGGTCGAGCCGCTCGGTGCGGAGGCGCGCGAGCGACCGTCGCATCTCGTCGAGGCCGGCGGCGACGCCGGAGCGGCCCCGACCGACCTTCGTCGCGATGAAGAGCGCGCTCCGGTTGCCGAGCTGGGCGACGAGGTCGCCGATGACCGTCTCGGCCGCGCCGTAGGACGGCGCGGTGTCGACGACCGTGCCGCCGAGGCGGGGCAGCTCGCGGAGCACCTCGAGCAGAGGGGCACGGGCCTTGGCGGAGTCGCCGACGTCGAATCGCCGCGCGGTGCCGATGCCGACCACCGGGATGGGCTCCCCGGACGAGGGAATCGGCCGCCGGACGAGCTCCGCCGATCCGGACGCGAGCGCGTGGGCCACAGGCGGCGCCGCGAGCCCGAGCCCGGCGAGCGCCAGCGCGGACCGCGCGCCGATCGCCAGCGCCGTCCGCCGGCTGATGACGCCGCGTCCGGCCCGCGTCTCGGTCACGGCTGGAGCCCCAGGCCCCGCCGCAGCTCGCCGGCCGTGAGCCCCCGGCCGAAGACCGCCGTGCCCACGTCGAACGCTCTCGAGCGCGCGAGCGGACCGACCACGACGGGCTCGAAGCCGGCGTCCCTCACCAGCCGGGCCGCGACCTCCAGTGCGTGCGCGTCGTCGGAGGCGAGCGGCACGGCGATGCGCTCACCCGGGCGGTGGGCCTGGCTTCTCAAGACGGAGGCGGGGACCGTGTTGAACGCACGGACCAGGCGCACCTCGCCGAGGTGCTGGAGCGACGCCGCCGCGGTGCCCTTCTTCCGCGCGTCCTCGGCCATGGGCCCGTCCCGCTGGGGGAAGGGATTGCCTGGGTCGAGCACGATCTTGCCGCGCAGCTCGCCGGCGTGGTCGCGGCCGACCTGCGGGAACGCGCCGTAGGGAACGGAGACGAGGACGACCTCGCCGAAGGCGGCCGCTTCTCGCGGCGTGCCCACGCGGGCGCGCGGGCCGAGGCGGTCGGCGAGGGGCTTGAGGTTGTCCGGACGCCGCGACGACAGCAGCACCTCGTGGCCCGCCTTCACCCAGTGCTCGCCGAGGGTGCCGCCGATCTGGCCCGCTCCGATGATCCCGATCCTGAGACGCTCCTTGTCCTGCGCGGCCTCGCCGGGGGCGCCGAGCGGGAGGCCCGCCGTCGCGAGCGCCGCGCTGGCAACCCAGACTGCCCGGAGGACGTCGCGGCGGCGGATGCTCGGGTCATCTGCTCTCATGGGTTCGTCCCTCGCCAGTCGATCCGCACAAGTGACGTGAAGCACACCGATGCCGCGACGCGCGCGGCCATCCTCGAACGCTCGACCTTCACTGTCGCACGCGTGGCAATGTGACGGCCTACCACCGCGATGTGGCGCCGTCGGCGCGTCGGACGGGACGGACGCGGCGGGCGACGACGGCTGGCGCGCCGGGCGCGGACGCGGCTATGCTGGCGACGCCGTGAGGGCGGCCCGCACTCGAAGTCAGTGGCGGCGGCTCGCCGTGATCACGCTCGTCGTGGGGGCGATCACGCCGCTGTTCAACCTCCTGACCAGCGAGCGCTCGGTCCGGTCGGCAGTCCAGGGCCTCGTCGACGCGCCGCTGATCACGCTGCTGGTCGGCGGCTACCTGCTGTTCGTCCGGGACGGCTGGCTGCGGACATGGTACCGACGGCTCGGCTTCGCCACGGATCTCCTGCTCAGCAGCGTCATCGTGCTCCTGCTGTTCCTGATGGGACGCGCGGCCGGGCTGGTGGCGACCAGCCTGGATCCGCGGCGGTTCGTCACGGGCTTCGCGGACGCCCACCTCGCCTACGCCCTGCCGTACTTCGCGGTCCTGGCGCTCGCCATCCAGCTCACGATCCAGCTGAACCGCATCATCGGCGCCGACGTCCTGCGCTACTTCGTGGCCGGCGTCTACCATCGGCCCAAGTCGGAGGACCGGATCTTCCTCTTCGTCGATCTCGAGGGCTCGACGCAGCTCGCGGAGCGGCTGGGAAGCACGCGCTACTTCGAGCTGCTCGGCCGCTTCGTGGACGACCTGACGGAGCCGGTGCTCGAGGCGGACGGCGAGATCTACCAGTACGCGGGCGACGAGGTCGTGGTCACGTGGCGCACGGAGGTGGGTTTGCGGGCCGCCAACTGCGTCCGCTGCTTCTTCGGCATGCGAGCGGCGGTCGCGCGCGAGGCGGCGCGGTACGCTCGCGACTTCGGCGTGGTGCCCCGCTTTCGCGGCGGGCTCCACGGTGGCACCGTCACCGCCGGGGAGCTCGGCGACCTCCGGCGGCAGATCGTCTTCGTGGGCGACATCCTCAATACCGCCGCGCGGCTCGAGGAGTACGCGAAGCGCACGGGTCGCGACCTCGTCGTGTCCGGGGCGCTCCTGGAGCGGCTGGCGCTACCGCCGGGTCTCACCGTCGCGCGCTGCGGCGAGATCGCGCTTCGGGGCAAGGACGCGAGTGTCACCGTCTACAGCGTCGGCGCGACGGACGGCGGCCCCGGCTGACGACAGGCGGCGCGCCCGCGCCGGTCGTGGATGAGCTCGCCGTCTCCAGCGTCAGATAGGTCAGCTCCGGCCGGGCGTTGAAGCGGATCGGCCAGCGGCTGAAGCCGATACCGCGGTTCACGTACAGCGCGTTTCCGGGAGCGCCATCGTTTCCGGTGATCCATCCCGCCCGGGGCAGCCGCGAGCGCCCCTTGTAGTGCAGCCAGAACCAGCGGGAGACGAGGGGCAGCCGGACCTGGCCGCCGTGCGTGTGCCCGGCGATCGCGACCGGCGCCGCGCCGGCCGGGATCTCGACGAACGAGTCCGGATTGTGCATGAGCACCAGGCGGGCGGCGCCCGCGGGCACCGCCTCGAGCGCGCGACGTGGCGCATCGTCACCCGCGTACCGTGCGCCGATCCCGACGACGTAGAGCGGCGGACCGCCGGCGTCGCGG
>DASUPA010000414.1:0-13703 GCA_036276335.1 Candidatus Methylomirabilota bacterium
TTCCAGCAGGTTGTTGTGCGCGTTGAAGAAGAACGACAGCTGCGGCGCGAAGGCGTCCACCTCGAGCCCCGCCTGGAGCGCCGCCGTCACGTAGGCGACGCCGTTGGCGAGCGTGAACGCCACCTCCTGCACCGCGGTGCACCCCGCCTCGCGAACGTGATAGCCCGAGATGGAGATGGTGTTCCAGCGCGGGACGGCGTGGCGACAGTAGGCGAAGACGTCGGTGACCAGGCGCATCGAGGGCCCCGGCGGGAAGATGTACGTCCCGCGGGCGATGTACTCCTTCAGGATGTCGTTCTGCGTCGTGCCGGAGAGCGCGGTCGGGTTCAGGCCCTGCCGCCGGGCCACCGCCACGTACAGGGCGAGCAGGATGGAGGCGGTCGCGTTGATCGTCATGGACGTCGACACGCGGTCGAGCGGGATGCCCTCGAAGAGGTCCTGCATGTCGTCGAGGGTCGCGATGGACACCCCGACCTTGCCCACCTCGCCCTGCGCGATGGGCGCGTCGGGATCGTGGCCCATCTGCGTCGGCAGATCGAAGGCCACCGAGAGGCCGGTCTGGCCTTGGTCGAGAAGGAAGCGGTAGCGCTTGTTGGTCTCGGCGGCCGCGCCGAACCCGGCGTACTGGCGCATCGTCCAGAGGCGCGAGCGGTGGCCGGTCGGGTGGATGCCGCGGGTGAACGGGAATTCCCCGGGGCGGCCCGGCGGCGTGGCCGCGGCGTCCGCCGGGTCGTAGACCCGCTTGAGCGGCTCGCCCCACGAGGTGGTCGGCTGGCGCTCGTCCGCGCTCATAGCGGGATGTTCCCGTGCTTGCGCGGCGGGTTGCTGTCGCGCTTGCTCCGCAGGAGGGCCAGCGCGGCGGTCAGCCGCGCGCGGGTGTCGCGGGGCTCGATGACCTCGTCCACGTAGCCGCGCTCGGCGGCCGCGTACGGGTTGGCGAACTTCGCGCGATACTCCTGGATCTTCGCCTCCCGGAACGCCGCCGGATCGGCCGCGGTCTCGAGCTCCCGCCGGTAGAGGATGTTCACCGCCCCCTCGGGCCCCATCACGGCGATCTCGGCCGTCGGGTAGGCGAAGTTCGCGTCGCCGCGGATGTGCTTGGACGACATGACGTCATAGGCGCCGCCGTACGCCTTGCGGGTGATGACGGTGAGCTTCGGCACGGTGGCCTCGCAGTACGCGTAGAGCAGCTTGGCGCCGTGCTTGATGATGCCGCCGAACTCCTGCGCGGTACCGGGGAGGAAGCCGGGGACGTCCTCGAAGGTCACCAGGGGGATGTTGAAGCAGTCGCAGAAGCGCACGAACCGCGCCGCCTTCAGCGACGCGTTGATGTCCAGACAGCCGGCGAGGTGGGCCGGCTGGTTGGCGACGATGCCGACCGGGCGCCCCCCCAGCCGCCCGAACCCGACGACGATGTTCGGCGCGTAGGCCGCCTGCACCTCGAAGAAGTACCGGTCGTCGACGACGGTCGTGATGATGTCCTTGATGTCGTAGGCCTTGTTCGGGTCCGGCACCACCGTCTGTAGGATTTCGTCGCGGCGGTCGGCGGGGTCCTGCGTCGGCCGCAGCGGCGGGTCTTCCAAGTTGTTCTGCGGCAGGAACGTCAGCAGCTCCCGGATCAGCGCCAGGCACTCGTCCTCGCTGTCGGCGGCGAAGTGCGCCACGCCGGACGTCGTGCCGTGCGTGGTGGCGCCCCCGAGATCCTCGGCGGAGACGCTCTCGTGGGTCACCGCCTTGATGACGTCGGGTCCCGTCACGAACATGTACGAGGTGTTCTTCACCATGAAGACGAAGTCCGTGATGGCCGGGGAGTACACGGCGCCGCCCGCGCACGGCCCCATGACGGCCGAGATCTGCGGCACGACGCCGGACGCGAGCGTGTTGCGGAGGAAGATGTCGGCGTAGCCGGCCAGCGAGACGACGCCCTCCTGGATGCGGGCGCCGCCGGAGTCGTTGAGTCCGATGACGGGCGCCCCCGTCTTCATGGCGAGATCCATCACCTTGCAGATCTTCCGCGCGTACGCCTCCGACAGCGAGCCGCCGAACACCGTGAAGTCCTGCGCGAACACGAACACCGGCCGGCCGTGGATCCGCCCCGAGCCCGTCACCACGCCGTCGCCCGGTATCCGCTGCTCGTCCATCCCGAAGTCGTGGCTCTGGTGGACGACGAACCGGTCGATCTCCATGAACGAGCCGGGGTCGAGCAGGACGTCGAGGCGCTCGCGCGCCGTCTTCTTTCCGGCCTTGTGCTGGCGCCGGATCCGCTCCTCGCCGCCGCCGAGCTCGGCGTCGCGGTTGCGGCGGCGGAGCTCCTCCAGACGATCGTCGACCGACATGGCGTAACTGTGGACGGCGTCGCCTCGAAAGTCAACGGATTTATTGACTTTCATGCGAGTTTGCCGCGATAATCCAGACCCCATGCCGCCCTGGCTCGCCATCGTCCTCGCAGCATGCGCAGTGGCGTTGACGGCGGCCCTCGTTCCGACGATTCTGGCCTTGCGCCGCACGCTGCGCCGGGCCGAGGCGGTGCTGACGATCGCCGAGCAGGAGCTGCGACCGCTCATCGGGCAGGCGCACGCGCTCACCGAGGATGTCCGGTCGCTCACGCGGGACGCGAGCGAGGAGATCGAGCGGGTCGCGGAGATGACCGAGCGCGTGAACGCGGCCGCCGAGGGCATCTCCCGCGTCGTGACCGGGCTCGCCGGGCTCACGCGGGCGGGACAGCTCGTCGGCATGGCGGTCGGGCTGAAGCGGGGATTCGACGTGTTCGTGCAGAGGCTCTCGAAGGAGCAAGGAGACCATCATGGCCAGTGAGAGAAACGACGCCGCCGGATACCTGGGCTGGTTCTTCCTCGGCGGTATCCTCGGCGCCGCCGCCGCGTTGCTGATGACGCCGAGGACCGGCCGCGAGACGCGCGACCTCCTGCTGGAGCGCAGCAACGAGGTGGCCAAGCGCGCGCAGGCGATCGCGAACGACGCGCAGGGTCGCGCCGGCGAGTGGCTCGACAAGAGCCGCGAGCTGTTCGAGGAGCAGACGCAGCGGCTCATGACGGCGTTCGAGGCCGGCAAGGACGCCATGCGCGAGGAGATCCGCAAGAACCCGCCGCGCGGCTGAGGCCGGGCCGGACCCGAGCTGCAACGGTTGCGGGCGCTGCTCAGCCGTCCGTCCGGCGCTTGGGGGAGAGCGCCTGCCGGGCGGCCGTTGAGATCCGGGCGCCGCGGGCCAGCTGGACGACCGCCAGGGCGAGGAGCATCACGCCGAATGCGCACACGACCGTCGCGCCCGTCGGGAGGTCGAAGGCCGCCGAGGCCGAGATACCGACGACGCTGACGACCGTCCCGAACACCCAGCCTGTCACGAGCCGCGCCGCGATGCCGCCGCCCACGGCGATGCCGGCCAGCGCCGGCACGATCAGGTACGAGAAGACGAGCAGCACCCCGGCCACGCGTACCGAGCTCGTCACGACGACCCCGAACGTGGCGTAGAACACGAAGTCCCAGAGGCGCACCCGCCATCCTTCGCGATACGCGGCATCGGAGTCCGTGGAGATCAGCAAGAAGGGCCGCCGGAGCGTCCAGTGCACGAGACCGACGGCGGCGTACAGCAACGCGACCCTGGCCACGTCCCCCGGGCCCACGCTCAGGAGGCTCCCGACGAGCATCGCCCGGATGTGCTCGGCTCCGTGAGGCGCCCGATCGGCGAGCAGCACCGCGGCCGCGGCCGAGACGGCGTAGACCACGCCGATGATGGCCTCCTGTGAGACGTGACGCCCACGAACCCGTGTGAGCGCGAGCACGCCGGCGCCGAGGACCGTGAAGCCGAGTGCGGCGACGTACGACAGGGGCGAGTGCATCTCGTAGCCGACCAGGAAGGCGGCGGTCGCACCGAGCGCGGCGATCTGCGCCATCGCGATGTCCACGAACACGACCCCGCGGGCGATCACGTGGATGCCGAGATAGGCGTGGATCCCGGTGAGCACGAGGCACATGAGGAATGGTGCCCACAGCAACTCCAGCAGGTCGCTGGCCATGCGCGGCCTACCGGAGCGCCTGGCTCAGCGCCGCCACGTTCGCCTCCGTGGAGGCGAGGTAGGCGTCCGCCCCCGAGCCCTGCGCGAGCTTCGTGTTCAGCATGACGACACGCGCCCCGGCTTCCCGGGCCACGCGCGCGGCGAGCTCCCGGTCGCTCCAGGGCTCGATGACCACCGCCTTCACGCCCTCCTCCTTCATCCTCTGGATGAGCCGGGCGAGATGCGCAGGCCCCGGCGGAATACCGGGGCGCTCCTCGATCGTCCCCACCTGGATGATGCCGAAGCGCCGGAACAGGTAGATCCAGTCGTTGTGGTACGCGACCGCCTTGGCGCCGCGGACCGGCGCCAGCGCCTGACTCCAGCGCGCCAGGGCCGGCTCGAGCCGGCCAAGGAAGGCTTCACGGTTGCGCTCGAACGCACGGCGATGCTCGGGCGCGACGCGGGCGAGCCCCTCCACGATGGTCGCCGTGATGGCCGGGGCGAGCGCCGGGTCGAGCGTGTAGTGCGGATTGCCGAGAGGGTGTACGTCGCCCATCGAACGGTCAACGCGTCCGGTCGGCACGTCCAGTGGCTGGATCCCGCGCGAGGCGTCGATGTAGCCGGCGGCACCGGGAATGATGCGCCCGTTGTTCGAACCCTGGACGACCACGTCGGACCAGGCATCGAGCTCGAGGCCGTTGACCACGAGCGCATCCGCGCGGCGGAGCTTGACCATGAGGCTCGGGCGGATCTCCAGGTCGTGCGGGTTCTGTGTTCCTCGGGCGAGCGAGTCCGCCTCGACCAGGTCTCCCCCCACGGCCTCCGTCAGCGCTTTCAGGTCGGGGATGGTGGCCACGACGCGGAGCTTCGCAGCCGCCTCCGGGCTCGGGCCGGACGGCGCGAGCAGGAGCAGCACGATGAGCAGCGTGGCGATGGAATGCATACGTCCTCCTGCCTAGAACGGGTGTGCGGGATGCGCGCCGAGGATGAACGTGGCCTGGAAGAGCAGCTCGTCCAGGATGCGCGCGCTGGCGCCGGTGTCGTTGAAGCCGTCACGATGCGAGCGCTCGGTGTGCTTGTACGCGAGACGGAAGCGGAGGAACTCCGACGGCATGAACGCCAGGTACGGCTCCACCGCCCATTCGCGGCCGGGGCTCAGCGGGAATTGCGTGTTGTCGTAGCGGACGCCGCCGAGCCACCGCCGCCACGGCTGGATCTCCGCATAGACGTACCACCCCATGCGGGTCCGCCGACGCGCCTCGGTGCTCTCCACGCCATCGCCGTCGGGATCCCCGACGACCGTGGCCCGCCGCCGGGCCATGAGCGCTTCGGCGCCGAGCGTGACCAGTGCGTGCTGCCAGCTCTCGGGTGTGTACTTGTACTTGAGGTCCAGGCCCCACAGGATGCTGCGGTGGTTCTCGGTGAGCTCGAGCGCGGCCGCCGTGTTGAAGTCGTTGACGGTCACGGGCTGTTCGAAGTATCCGCCGGCGGCGGAGCCGCCGAGCTGCACGGCACCGAAAGCGCCCATCTCGAAAAACGTCCGCACGCGCCCGGTCAGCAGCGGGTGGCGTAGCGAGCCCCGGCCGAAGGTCTCCTCGTTGTCGCCGTTGAAGACGCCGACCAGAGCCTCGAGGAAAAACGGTGTGGGCGCGATCCAGCTCAGCTCGCCGCCGCTCTCGCGGAGACCCTCCTCGCCGAGGAACCGCACGAGCACGTTCGGGCGGTCTGGCTGCGGGAGCGCGTGCATGTGGAGGGGGTTCAGCAGCCCGAAGCGGCTGCGCATGAGGCCCAGCTTGGCCTGCGTGCTCCACGGCAGGGTCGACAGGATCAGGTGCGCCTCGGCCAGGCCGACGTGCAGCTCACGCTCGCCGTCCTCGAACTCCTCGGCCGCCTCGATGCGCACCTCGCCGCGGGCATACGGGTCGATCTGCCCGAAGAGACTCAGCTCGATCTCGCGCGGAAACACACGATTCTCCCGGCCAAAGAAAGTGCCGCCGTCGGCGCGGTCGACGTTGTCCTGGGTGACGTTGGCGATGAAATCGGCGATGACGCCGATATCGAACAGGAGCTGCCCCGGCCGGCGGCCGCCATACAGGGAGAACGGCGGGCGCGGCCGCACGAGGTCTTCCAGCCGGAGCGGCTCCGAGGCCGGCGGCGCCTGGGTCACGGTCGGCGGCGTGGCGGCGGTCGGCGGCGTGGCGGCGGTCGGCGGCGTGGCAGTCGGCGGCGCCGCCTCCAGACGTCGGAGCCGCTCGGCCATCTCCTCCATGGCCTTGCGATACTCCTCCTGAACCCGATCGAACTGACGCCGCATCGCCTCGAGGTCGCGGCGCAGGGCGTCCGCATCCTGGGCGTCGGCCGGCCATCCGTCCAGGCCGATGAGCACGCTGACGAGCAGCACGAGCAGTCGTGTCCGCATAAACTCCTCCGTCGAAGGATCGAGTGCACGACGAGCGTCGCCGCCGACAGGCGGCGCGGAGAACGACGGAAGGTCTAGCGGGCGGGAGGCGCGCGGGGATCGGCCGCGCGGAGGAACGTCGTCGCCGGGCGCGAGCGCGCGAGGGAGGCGACGACGGTCGCGACGAGAACGACGATGACGGCGGGGACGACGGGGACGTCGGAGGCGACGGTACCCATGGTCGCCAGGAGCGTCAGATCGTGCTCCTGGTTGAAGAGGCCGTCGGCGGCGCCGGCGTGCGTGTGGGGCACGCTGGCGCCCTGCAACAGCAGTGGCACCGCCAGGAGCGCGAGCAGCAGCGCGAGGCGGCAGCGTCTCGTCATCGCTGCGGCGAGTGTCGCGCGGCCGCGCCCGTCAGGTCAAGCTTCGGGCGCGTGCGCGACGGTTACGCGGCCGGCCCGCCTCGCCGGCCGCCGCCGCGCGCGGCCCGCGGCTCGTCGACGGCCACGGCCGGCGACGCGGGCTCGTCGACCTCGACGGCGATGTAGGGCTCGAGGCGGCGGTCCATCATCCAGCGGATCGCCAGCAGGTCGGCGAACGCGCGCGCGGCCCGGTTGCGGATCCCGTACTTGGAGACGCCGAAGCGCCGTGGGCGGTGGGTGATGGGCACCTCGACCACGCGGTAGCCCGCCAGCTGCACGAGCGTCGGCACGAAGCGGTGCATGCCGTCGAAGGGCGGGATCGCGGCGATGCACTCCCGCCGCATCAGCCGGAGGCTGCACGAGCTGTCGTGCACGGCGTGGCGCGTGACCAGTCGCCGGACGGCGTTCGCGACGCGCGACGAGATCCGCTTGAGCCACCGGTCGCGGCGCTCGCTGCGCCAGCCGACGGCCGCGTCGCACTGCGCGAGGTAGCCCCACAGCACGACCAGGTCGCGCGGATCGTTCTGCAGATCCGCGTCCATGGTGGCCACGTAGCGGCCCCGGCTCGCCCGCAGGCCGGCGTAGAACGCGGCGCTCTGCCCGCCGTTCCGGGCGAAGCGGATCACCCGCACCCGCCGGTCGGCGCGCGCGAGCCGTCGGAGCACGGCGTCACTGCCGTCGGTGGAGCCGTCGTCGACGAAGATGATCTCGGCCGGGCGGCCCAGCATGCGCAGCGCGTCGTCGAGGTCGGCGACGAGGCTCGGCAGGCTGTCGACCTCGTTGTACACCGGGATGACGACCGAGAGCTCCACCGTCGATCGGATGATCTCCATGGCTCACCTGTCGGCGAAGTTGGTGTAGAGCCGCCGGCCGGCGGCCGCGGCGACCAGCGTGACGGGCGTCAGCTCGCGCGCGGCGCTCCGCTCCGGCGCGACCACGGAGACGAGGAACACCGTTCCGGCGCCCCAGGCCTCCGCCAGCTGCGCGCGGTCCCAGATGAGCGGCCGGGCGTCGGGGAACGTGGCGCCGAACGCCAGGTTGGACTGCAGCCCGTCCACGACCGGGACGGGACGGCGCAGCCGCAGCAGCATGGAGGCGCTGTTTTCCAGCGGCCCCTCGTGCACGACCACGTCGCCGGGGCGGAGCCGCTCGAGCAGGGCGGTCTCGATCCGCGCCGCCGACCGCACGCTCGCGACGCCCTCGAGCCCCTTCCCGGAGACGAGGAGGAATGCCGCCGTCGCGCCGATCAGCACCGCGGCGCCGGCCGCGGCGGCGCGCCGCCAGGCGGCCACGGCCAGCGCGCCCGTCGCCACGACCACCACGGCCGCCAGCGGCGGGAGCAGGCCCGGCGGCACGCCGATGGGCTCGCGATCGAGGGCTCGCCCGTGGGCCGTCGCGTTGCGCGAGGCGAGGTCCGCCGTCTCGAGCGCCTCGCGGGTCATCGGCAGCGCGCCCGCCATCGCGGCCACGACGGCCGCGGCCAGCACGGCGAACAGCACCGCCGACGGCACCAGCAGCCGGCGGGCGCCCGTGCCGCCGCCGATCGCCTCGTCCCAGGCGCGCGCGGCCAGCAGCGCCAGCGCCGGAAACGCCGGGAACGCGTAGTGCGGGAGCTTGAAGCGCGAGACGGCGAAGACGCCGATCACGGCCACGACCCACAGCAGGTGCAGGCGCCAGGTGGCGGCGACGCGATCGCCGGCGGCGCCGCGGCTCAGCGTCCGCGCCGCGCCGAAGGGAACCGCGAGCGACCACGGCAGGAACGCGACCGCCGTCACCGCGAGGAACTCCAGCGTCCCGAGCGGCACGTCCTCGTCCGGGAACGCGCGCCGGCCGGCGAAGTTCAGCAGATGGACGTCGACGAAGGTGAACCAGAGGAATCCCGGATTCCGGACCTCGACCGCCGCGTACCAGGGCAGCCAGGGCGCCACGAACAGGACCACGCCCCACCACGGGACCCACGTGCGGAGCGACCGCTCGCCCACGCTCCAGAGAAAGACGGCCGCGACCGCGAGCGGCCCCAGAGCGCCGAGGATGTCCTTGGCGATCACCGCCACGCCGAGAGCGCCGTAGAAGACGCCGAGCGGCCAGCGGCGACGGGTCGTGTACGCGGCGACGAGGCCGGTGAACGCCGCCGTGATGCACAGCACCAGCAGCATGTCGGGCTTCACGATTCGCGCGAAGACGAAGACACCGAGATTCAGTCCCGTCATCAGCCCGGCCAGCACGCCGAGGCGCGGCCCGCCCAGCATCGAGCCCAGGCGGGCGGTGAGGGCCGCGGCCCCCACCGCGGCCAGCGCCGGCCAGAGCCGGGCGGCGAACGGAGTCGCCCCGGCGGGGATGAACGACAGCTGCATGAGCCAGTACGGGAGCGGCGGCTTGCTGAAGTAGCGGACGCCGTTGAGGCGGGGGGTGATCCAGTCGCCGCGCTCGGCCATCTCGTGGGCGATCTCGACGTGAAAGCCTTCCGGCGGGTCGAGCCACGGCGCCGCGCCCAGTCCGGGCAGCATCACGAGGGCGGTGACCGCGGCGGCGACGGCGACCGGCCGGCCCAGCGCGGCATGCAGCGCGCGGCCCCACGCGCCGGTCACGGCGTACGACCCGAGCACGCTCTGGCGCTCCTCGTTCAGCATGCAGTCGACGGCGAACGGTGCGCGCGGCGGAGCGGACGATACCCCGGCGACGTGAGCATATGCCGGCCTGCAGGGCCCGTCAAAAGCGTCACCGCCGCGGCTACCGGGGCGCGAGCGCGGTCATCTGCGTCAGGACCGACGCGAGCTCGGCGCCGCCGGGCTGGAAGTTCGGATCGAGGAACAGCTCGGTGACGCCGGCCGCCGCGTATCGCGCGACGTCGTCACGGATCTCGTCGGCCGAGCCCCACAGCGCCCGGCGGCCCGCGCCGAGCGGCTCCGCCGTCAGTCGAAACGAGCCCCGGCAGACGATCGGAAAGCCGTCCGGATTCCGGCCGGCGGCGCGGGCGGCGCTCCGCACGCGGGCCACGACGCCCTCGAGATCGGCCAGCGGGATGTTGCCGCCGGTGTAGCCGTCGGCGAGCGTCGCGGCGCGGCGCAGGACCGCCTCGCTGTATCCGCCGACCAGCAGCGGCGGCCGCGGCCGCTGCACGGGCTTCGGCCGCACGTGGGCGCGCGGGATCCGGTAGAACTCGCCGGCGAACTCCACGGGATCGTCGCCCCACGCCGCGGTGAGGACCTTCAGGAACTCGTCGGCGCGGGCGCCCCGGCGATCGGCGGGGACGCCGGCGGCCTCGAACTCGTCGACCGACCAGCCGATGCCGACCCCGACGTCCAGCCGGCCGGACGCCACGACGTCGAGCGTCGCGAGCTGCTTGGCCAGCACGAGCGGCTGGTAGAACGGCATCACGAGCACCGAGACGCCGAGCCGCAGCGTGCGCGTGTGGGCGGCCGCCCACGCCAGCGCCACCACGGGATCGAGCGCGGAGCGGAACGCCTCGGGCCACGCCCCCGGCGAGCCGTAGTACTCGTTGCGCGGCGCCACCGGGTAGAAGAGGCGCTGGAAGACCCAGGCCGAGGCGTAGCCGAGGTCCTCGGCGCGCCGGGCCACGGTGGCGAGGGCGTCGGGCGTCGCCCAGGCCCCCGCGACGGGCAGACCAAACCCGAGGCGGATCAGGCCCGCCAGTTCGCGCGAGTCGGGAGCAGCCGATCCGCGATGAGGTTGCGCATCATCTCCAGGGTGCCGCCGCCGATCGCGAACATGCGCGCGTCGCGCATCATCCGCTCGAGCGGCAGCGAGCGGCCGTAGCCGGCCGCGCCGTGGATCTGCAGCGCCTCGCTCGTGACCTGCTGCGCGGTCTCCGCGGCGAAGGTCTTGGCCTTGGCGGCCTCGAGAGGGTCGGGAAAGCCGTGCCCGGCGCGGGCCGCGGCGCGATGGATCAGCAGGCGCGCGGCGTCGATCTTGATGGCCATGTCGGCGAGCTTCCAGCGGATGCCCTGGAAGTCGCCGATCGCCTTGCCGAACTGCTTGCGCGTCGCCGCGTACGCGAGCGCGCGCTCGAACGCTCCCTGTGCCAGGCCCAGCGCCACGGTGGCGGCGCCGAGACGCTGGCCGTTGTAGGCGGCCATCAGCTTCTTGAAGCCGTCGCCGGGACCGACCAGCAGGTGCTCGCGCGGCACCTCGCAGCCCTCGAAGTGGAGCTCGCCCTCGGGGATCCCGCGCAGCCCCATCATCAGCTCGCGGCGCCCGATGCGGAAGCCGGGCGTGTCGCGCTCCACGAACACGCCGCCGATGCCGTCGGCCCCGGGCCGGGCGCCGAAGCGCCCGTACACGAGGTAGAGGCGCGAGGTGCCCGCGCCCGTGATCCAGCACTTGTGGCCGGTGAGGCGATAGCCGCCGGGAGTCTCCTCGATGCGCGTCTCCATGTCCGTGGCCGCCGAGCCCGCGGCCGGCTCGCTGATCGCGATGGCGGGCTTCTCGCCCTCGAGCACCCACGGGAACCACCGGCGCTTCTGCCACTCCGTCCCGTACGCGTTGAGCGCGCCGACGGTGCCGAGGTTCCCCTCGACCACGATGCGGCCGGTGATGCCGCACGCCCGGGCGATCTCCTCGATCACGAGCACGACGTCGAGGATGGGCCGGCCGCCGCCGCCGTGGGCGGCGGGCACGGTCATGCCCATGAAGCGCGCCGCGGCGAGGTCCTTCACGTTGTCCCAGGGGTACTCCTCGCTCGCGTCCCAGCGGGCCGCGCGCTCGGCGAACACGCCGTCGGCGAGGTCGCGCGCCCGCCGCCGCAGCGCCTGCTGCTCGGCCGTCAGCTCGAGATCCGCGGCCGCCATCAGATGTGAATGGCCTGGCCGAGGGCGGCCAGCGTCGCCTCGAAGGCGGCTTCCGACAGCGTGGGATGCGCGTGGATCGTGTGCATGAGCTCCTCCAGCGTCGCCTCCAGGGTGCGGCCGACGGCGAACTCGTGGATGATCTCGGTCGCCTCGGGGCCGACGATGTGGACCCCGAGGATCTCGCCGGTCTTCTTGTCCGCGACGATCTTGACGAACCCGTCGGTCTCGGCCATCGCCACCGCCTTGCCGTTGGCCGTGAACGGGAACTTGCCGACGGTGACCTCGCGGCCGCCCTCCCGGGCCCTGGCCTCGGTGAGGCCGATCGACGCCACCTGCGGCCGGCAGTACGTGCACGACGGCACGTTGCCATAGTCCACCGGACGCGGGGTCCGGCCCGCGATGGCCTCGGCGGCCACCACGCCCTCGGCCATGGCCTTGTGGGCGAGGAGCGGCGGGCCGGCGACGTCGCCGATCGCGTAGACGCCCTTCACCGACGTCTCCATCGTCGGCGAGACCTTCACGAAGCCGCGGTCGAGCGCGATCCCGAGCGCCTCGAGGCCGATGCCCTTCACGCGCGCGGCGCGGCCCACCGCCATGAGCACCTGCTCGGCCTCGAGCTTGCCTCCGTCCGTCTCCACCACCACGCCGGCACCGCCCGGCTTGACGGCGCTCACCTTCACCCCGGTCTTCACCTGGATGCCGCGGCGCGAGAGGTTGCGCGCCAGCTGCGCGGAGACCTCCTGGTCCTCGATCGGCACGACCCGGTCGAGCGCCTCGAGAATCGTCACCTCGACACCGTACGACCGATAGACGTCGGCGAACTCCACGCCGACGGCACCCGCCCCGATCACGACGATCGACGCCGGCTTCGCCTCGTTCCGCACCGCGCCGTTGGAGGAGACCACCGTCTTCTCGTCGATGGTCACGCCCGGCAGCGACTTCGGCTCGGAGCCCGTGGCCACGATCACCGCGCGTCTCGCCTCGAGCGTGGTCGCGCCGTCCTTGCCCGTGACCTCGACGGTGCTCCTGCTCTCGAGCGCGCCCGTCCCGGGGAAGAGGGTGATCTTGTTCTTCCTGAACAGGAACTCCACGCCCTTGGCCATGCGGTCGGCCACGCCCCGGCTCCGCTTGACGGCGGCGCCGTAGTCGGCCTGCATCCCCTGCACCGTGACGCCGAACGTCTCCGCCCGCTCGAACAGGTGGACGACCTCGGCGTTGCGCAGCAGCGCCTTGGTCGGGATGCACCCCCAGTTGAGGCACACCCCGCCCGGCCGGTCGTCCTCCACGACGCCGACCGAGAGCCCGAGCTGCGCGGCGCGGATGGCGGCGACGTAGCCGCCGGGTCCCGTGCCGACGACGACGACGTCGAAGCTCTGGGCGGCCATCAGACCAGCAACCGCAGCGGCGCCTCGAGCAGCCGCCTGACGTCCTGCAGGAACCGCGCGCCCATCGCGCCGTCCATCACGCGGTGATCGCACGAGAGCGTGACGGCCATGCGGCGTCCCACGCCGAGCCCGGCGTCGGTGACCACCGGCACCGTGCGGACGGCGCCGACGGCCAGGATGGCGCCCTCAGGCGGGTTGATGATGGCCGAGAAGTCCGCCACGTCGAACATGCCGAGATTCGAGATCGAGAAGGTCGCGCCCGACAGCTCCTGCGTCCGGAGCTTCCGCTGCCGGGCGCGCTCCGCGAGGTCGCGGCTCTCCACGGCCACCTGGGCGAGCGACTTCGCGTGGGCGTCGCGCAGGACGGGCGTGATGAGCCCGTCGTCGAGCGCGACCGCGATGCCCATGTGGACGCGGTGGAAGACGCGGATCGACTCGCCCTGGAAGGACGCGTTCACCCCCGGATGCTGCAGCAGGGCCAGCGCACACGCGCGCACGACGAGGTCGTTCACCGAGATCTTCGGCTGGCCCTCGAGGCCGTTCAGCTGCTCGCGCAGCTCCCAGGCCTGGTCCATCGCGATCTCGGACGTCACGTAGAAGTGCGGCACCGGCGCCTTGCTGAGCGGCATGCGCTTGGCGATCGCCGCCCGCATCGGGGTGAGGGGCCGATCCTCGAACTC
>DASUPA010000415.1:0-6181 GCA_036276335.1 Candidatus Methylomirabilota bacterium
CGACGAGGCGCACAAGGCGCGGCGCACGGCGGCCGCGCACGCGCAGGCCGAGGACGGCATCGCGTTCTGCCTGGACGCCGGCATCGACACGATCGAGCACGGCGTGTTCCTCACCGAGGCGCTCGTCGCGCGCATGGCGCGGCAGGGGACGGCGCTCGTGGCCACCCTGGTGGCGCCGCACGCCATCGTCGAGGGCGGCGTCGCCGCCGGGATCCCGGAGTTCGCCGTGACGAAGTCGGTCGCGATGCGCGACCGGCACCTCGAGTCGTTCCGCCTGGCCCTGCGCGCGGGCGTGCGCATCGCCGCGGGGACGGACGCCGGCACGCCGCTGAACCCGCACGGCACGATCGTGCCCGAGCTGGCGCTCATGGCCGGCGCGGGCATGGCGCCGCTCGACGTCATCCGCGCGGCCACGTCCGAGGCGGCGGCCGTCACCGGCCTCGCGCACGAGACCGGCCGCATCGCGCCGGGGCTCGCCGCCGACCTGCTGGCGGTGGAAGGCAATCCCGCGGACTCCATCAAGGCGCTCGACGCCGTCCGGCTCGTGCTCGCCGCCGGCCGCTGCGTGGTGCGCCGGCTGTGACCGACGGGCCGCGCGTGCTGCGCCGCGAGTGGACGTCCGCCGAGGGATGGCGCGGCACCCCGGCGGGCATGTGGGCCTGGCTCATCCAGCGGGCGGCGGCCGTCCTGCTGCTCGTGGTGATCGCGGCGCACCTGGTGAACCCGTTCCGCCGCGGCGTGCAGGCCGCGCTGCTGGCGCTGGCGCTGCTGCACGCGCTCCTCGGGGTCCGCGCGCTGCTGCTCGATTTCGGCCTGCCGGTTCGCTGGCACCGCGCACTGTTCGCGGCCGCGCTCGTGCTCGCGGCGGCGATCTTCGTCGCCGTCTGGGCCTGGCGCTGGTACTGAGCGCTCCGCCGCGGAACGATGGCCGCCGCGGCGGCCGCGCCTCAGGCGGCGGCGATCTCGAAGAGAGCGGCCGCGGTCGAGCGCACGCCGTTGAGGAAGCCCTCCACGGTGGTCGACTCGTTCGGCGCGTGGTTGGCCTCGTCGTGTGGCGCGTACGGCACCCACACGCTCGGCAGGCCGAGGACCTGCGTGAAGAGCCAGTCCGGGATCGAGCCGCCGAGATTCGGCAGCACCACCGGCGGCCGGCCCCACGCGCGAGTCACGGCGCGCACGACGGCCCGGCCGAGCGGGTGGTCGACCGGCGTGCGCGAGGGGGCCATGGCGCCGTGGCGGCGCAGCTCCACGTCGGTGAAGCCGTGGCGGTCGAGGTGCGCCCGGAGCTTGGCCTCGATCTCGTCGGGCGTCTGCTCCATGACGAGGCGCGCGTCCAGCTTCGCGCGCGCGACGCTCGGGATGATGGTCTTCGACCCGGGGCCCTGGTAGCCGGACGTGAGCCCGGCCACGTTGAGGTTCGGCTCGAGGAGCAGGCGCCGGTAGTAGGCGGCGGCGTTCCGCCCCGTCACCGGCGGGACGCCCAGGTCCTTGTCGAGCGCCGCGAAGTCCACGGGCGTCTGCCGCAGCACGCGACGATCGGCCGGCGAGGGCGGCCGGACCCGGTCGTAGAAGCCGCGCACGGCCACGCGCCCGCGCCGATCCCACAGCGAGCCCAGGGCCTGGACGAGGCGGCGGGCCGGCGCCGGCGCGACGCCGCCGTAGTTGCCGGAGTGCAGGTCGCGCCGGGCGCCGTGCGCGGTCAGCTCGAGCGTCAGCACGCCGCGACAGCCGAAGAACACGAGCGGCCCCGACGGATGCATGGGCCCGTCCGAGGCGTACACCATGTCGGCGGCCAGCAGGTCGCGGTGGCGCTCCACGAACGCCGGGAGATTGCGGCTGCCGACCTCCTCCTCGCCCTCGTAGCACAGCGTCACGTTGACCGGCAGCCGGCCGCGCACGCGCAGCACCGCCTCGATGGCCTTCAGGTGCGCGAACATCTGGCCCTTGTTGTCGCCGGCCCCGCGCGCATAGATGCGGCCGTCCCGGAAGGACGGCTCGAACGGCGGCGTGTCCCAGGCGTCGAGCGGCTCGGGCGGCTGCACGTCGTAGTGCCCGTACACGAGGACCGTCCTGGCGGCGCCGGGGGAGCGCACCTGGCCGAGGACGACGGGGTAGCCGCCGGTGTCGAGGAGCCGCGCGTCCGCCCCGGCGTCCGCCATGAACCGCCGCACCAGCTCGGCGCACTCGCGGACGCCGGTGTCCTGGGTGGAGATCGAGGGCTGGCGCAGCAGCGTGCAGAGCTCGTCCAGGAAGCGGGTGCGGTTCGACTCGACGTAGGCGAAGACGTCGTCCATAATCTCCGGGCCCGACGGACGGGCACCGAGAGGATAGCGGGAGCCGGGGAGGACATGAAGCCAAAAACGCTGGCGGCAGTGCTGCTCCTCGGGCTGCTCGGCCTGGCCGCCGCCGCCGCCGCGCAGTTCGGGGACGCCGATCGCTACTTCGGCCTCGAGTGGACAGGGGGCGAGCGGCGCGGCCGGCCGAACGTCAACGGGTACATCGTGAACCAGTACCGGGCCCGCGCGGAGAACCTGCAGCTGCGGGTGGAGTCGCTGGACCCCTCCGGCAAGACGGTCGCGACCACCCCTGGCTACGTCGCGAACGTCCCGGCGGGCGCCCGCGTGTACTTCGAAGTGCCGGTGAAGGACCGGGCGCCACGCTACCGCGTCACGATCGTCAGCTGGGAGTGGCGGGACACGGGCGGGCAGTAGCGATGCTGGCGCGCGTGTTCCGCTGGGCGCCGGGCGAGCCGGAGCGCGTCCAGTCCTATCGGGTGGCGGTCTCGGCCGACGGCACCGTCCTCGACGCGCTGGTGGCCATCCAGCGCGAGCAGGACCCCACGCTGGCCTTCCGCTACGCGTGCCGCGTCGGCATGTGCGGCTCCTGCGCCGTCGTCGTCAACGGCCGCGAGCGCTGGGCCTGCCGGACGCGGGTGGCGACGCTCGGGCCGGGTCCGGTGAGCGTCCGGCCCCTCTATCACTTTCCGCTGCTGCGGGACCTCGTCGTCGACATGACGCCGTTCGCCGCGCGCCAGCGTGCGGCGGGCGCCGCCTTCGTCCCCGCCGCCGGCGCCGACGCGTATGCCTCGATCCCGTCCACCGCCCGTGAGCGCCGCGAGATCGACGCCGCCATCGAGTGCATCGGCTGCGGGATGTGCCTCTCCGCCTGCACGATGGTCGCGGCCAACCCGCGGTTTCCCGGCCCGGCGGCGCTGAACCGCGCCTACACCGTCCAGCGCGACGGCCGTGACGACGCGCACGAGGTTCGCTGGACCGCATTGCTCTCCGAGGACGCCCTGGCCCGCTGCCACGGCCAGGCGAATTGCACCGAGGTGTGTCCCATGGAGCTCTCGCCGACCGATTCGATCCTGCGCCTGCGGCGCCTGGCCGTGGCGCGTCTGGTCCCGCGCGCATGACGCGCCTGGTGTGCGCGCTCGCGATCACCGTTCTGGCCGCCGGCTGTGTCTCGCTCACGCCCGCGCAGCAGCGCGGCGCCGAGGAGGTCCGCGCCCTCGCCGACGCCACCGCGCGCGCGTACGGCGTGCGGCGAATCGCGGTGATCGTCGGCGACAACGTGGCCGGCGTGGGCGGCACCTACCGGAGCGGGCTCTTCACGATCACGACGTCCATGCTGACCTCGCGCCACCGCGATTCCATCGTCGCGCACGAGCTCGCGCACTACCTGCTCGGCCACGACCGTCCGCACCGCGGGACGCACCGGCTCGAGTGGCAGCAGGAGCAGGAGCTCCGCGAGCTCGACGCGAACGCCAAGGCGGTGGAGATCCTGGCCCGCGTTCGCCGGCTGCCGGAGGAGCAGGCGCTGAGCCTCGTGTACGACCACCTGCTCTCGTTCAACCGTCTGGTCACCGCGGGCCGCACGGTCATTCCCTGGGGCCATCGGCCGCCGTGCGAGGAGATCGCCGACCTGCTCGGCCGGTTCCCGCAGCACCGCGCCTGGAGCGCCGGGCTGGACTGCGCTCCCGGCACGACGGTGGCGGCGGTCCCCCCGGAGGCGCTGGTCGCGCCGCCGGAAGTGCGCAACGGCTCGGCCGCCGGGCCGCTCGTCCACTCGTTCTTCAGCGACCGGGCGCCCTCGGCGGCGCGGCCGGCCTCCGCCGCCGATCCCGCCGCCGCGCCGCGCCGGCTCCGCGACTTCCATCGCAGCCGCGACACGCAGGTCACGCTCGTCCTCGGCGTCCGACCCTCGGAGACCCCGCGGACGATCGTGACCCGCTGGTACGACGCCGACGGCGTCGAGCGGCGCCGGGTGACGCGCCAGCTGCACGCGCCGGCCGGCGCGGCGGAGTGGACGTGGCACGCGCACACGGTGCCGATGTGGGAGCTGCGTCCGTATCCGGGCCGCTGGGCCGCGCGCGTGCTCGTCGACGACGTGGCCGTCGGCGAGTACGCGTTCGACCTCGTTCCCTGACGGCCGCCGGGAGCCGGGCCGTGCTGGTCGAGGATCTCGCAAGGCCGGAGGCGTACCCGCCCCCGCGACCGGCGGCGGTCGGCGTGATCACGACGCACATCTCGTGGGTGTTCGTCACCGACCGCGAGGTCTGGAAGGTGAAGCGCCCGGTCGACTACGGCTTCGTCGACTACACGACGCTCGACCGGCGGCGGCACTTCTGCGACGAGGAAGTGCGCCTGAATCGCCGGCTGGCGGCCGATGTCTACCTCGGCGTCGTGCCGGTCCGGCTGGACGGTGAACGCCACTCGCTGGCCGGGAGCGGGCCGGTCGTCGACTACGCCGTGCGGATGCGTCGCCTTCCGGACGCCGCGAGCGCGGAGCGACTGCTCGCGGACGGCGTGCTCGGCCACGAGCACCTCGCACGGCTCGCGGCGCGGCTCGCCGCGTTCTACGCGGCCTCGGCGCCCGAGCCGGCGCCGACCGCCCTCGATGTGCTCCGGGCCAACGTGGAGGAGAACTTCACCCAGGCCGAGCCGTTCGTCGGTCGCCTGCTGGCGCGCGAGACGTTCGAGACCGTCCGCGACTGGCAGCGCGAGCGCCTCGCGCGCGACGCCGGCCTCTTCGAGGCGCGCCGCGTCCAGGGCCGGATCCGCGACGGGCACGGCGATCTCCGCCTGGAGCACGTCTACTTCGAGCGCGACGAGCCGACGGTGATCGACACGATCGAGTTCAACGAGCGCTTCCGGGTCGCCGACGTCGCGGCCGACGTGGCCTTCCTCGCGATGGAGCTGGACGCGCGGTCGCGTCCGGACCTGGCGGCCGGCTTCCTGGCCGCCTTCGCGACCGAGTCCGACGACTACGACCTCTATGCCGTCGTCGACTTCTACCTGTCCTATCGCGCCTGGGTGCGCGCCAAGGTGGCCGGCTTGCTGGCCACCGATCCGTCGACGGAGCCCGCCAAGGCCCGGCGGAAGGCGCAGGAAGCCGAGCGGCTGTTCGCGCTGGCCCGCACGTACGCCGAGCCGCGGGCCGGGGCTCAGCCCGTCATCGCCGTCGGCGGCCTCATCGGCGCCGGCAAGAGCACGCTGGCCCGCGCGCTCGGCCGCGTGCTGGGCGTGCCGGTGATCGACTCCGACCGGACGCGCAAGAGCCTGGCCGGCGTCGCGGCGACGCAGCCGGCGCCGGCGGACGCCTACACGCCCGCCTTCACGGGCCGGACGTTCGCCGAGCTGTTCCGCCGCGCCGACGTCGTCCTGGGCTCGGGCCGCGGTGTCGTGCTCGACGCCACCTTCCGCAGCCGCGATCTGCGCCGGCGCGCCCGTGCGCTCGCCGAGCGCCACGGGCGTCCGTTCCGATTCGTGGAGGCCGTCTGCGACGACGCCACTCTGCGCGCGCGGTTGCGCGCCCGGGCCGCGGGCGTCTCGGTGTCCGACGCCACCGAGGACCTGCTGGATCGGTTTCGCCGCGACTTCGAGCCGGTGGTCGAGCTCCCTCCGGGCGAGCACGTCGCCGTCCGCACGACCATCCCGGTCGCCAGCCAGGTGGACGCCATCCGCGACACGCTGCGCCGCTGACGCGGCGCGACGCGGCTCAGCGGCCCCGCGGCGGCACGCCCCGAGCCCGCACGCGTCAGGCTCCGCTGCCCCCGCCCGGGTGCCTATTCCGCCGGGCGGCGCGGTGACGTCGTCACCCGCGCGCGTCGCGGCGCGGCGATCCAGGCGGCGACGGCGGAGCCGGCGACGGCGAGGGCCGCCACCGAGAACGCCAGCCC
>DASUPA010000416.1:0-4657 GCA_036276335.1 Candidatus Methylomirabilota bacterium
CCTGCCCGACACGCCGATCGGCGTCAACGTGCTCAAGAACGACGCGCGCTCCGCACTGGCCGTCGCCTGCGCGGTCGGCGCCAGCTTCGTGCGCGTCAACGTGCTGGCCGGCGCGGTCGTGGCCGATCAGGGGCTCGTCGAGACCGACGCGTTCAACGTGCTGCGCGACCGTCGGCTCCTGGGCGCGGACATCGCCATCTTCGCGGACGTCCAGGGCAAGCACGCGGTGCCGCTGGTGCCCGTGGAGCTGGAGCAGCAGGCGCGGGATCTCACGCACCGCGCTCTCGCCGACGGCCTGGTCGTGTCCGGGCGCGCCACCGGTGCGGCGACGCCGATCGAGGACGTCAAGCGCGTGCGCAGCGCCGTGCCGGAGGTGCCGATCCTGGTCGGGAGCGGCGTCACGCCGGAGACGGCCGCCGAGCTGCTCTCGCTGGCCGACGCGCTGATCGTCGGCACCGCGCTCAAGCACGGCGGCGACGTCAGCCAGCCCGTGGACCCGGCGCGGGTGCGCCGGCTGGTCGACGCGGTCGGTGGCCGTTAGCCGTCGGCGCGCCCTCCTCCTCGCGCTCCTCCTGCTCGTCATCGCGGGCTGCCGCACCGGCGCCGACGCCGCGCGTGACGACCGCGCCGCCCGCCTGCTGCCGCGCCTGGGCGAGCTGCTGCTGGTCGGCTTTCACGGCACCACCCTCGAGGACAACCCCGACGCGGAGCGCCTGCTCTGTCAGGTCCGCGTCGGCGGCGTCCTCCTGTTCGCGCGGAACATCGTCGACGCCGGGCAGGTCGCGCGCCTGACGCGCGCGCTGGGCGAGCGGGCGCGCGCGTGCACCGGCCGACCGCTGCTGATCGCCGTCGATGCGGAGGGCGGCCGCGTGATGCGGCTGGGGCCGGGCGCGGGCTACACGGAGACGCTCTCGCACCAGACTCTCGGCGCCGACAACGACCTCGCCCAGACGGAGCTCGAGGCGCGGCGGATCGGCGCCATGCTGCGCGAGGCCGGCATCAACTGGAATCTCGCGCCCGTGGTGGACGTCGGGTACAACCCGGCCAACCCCGTGATCGTGGGCGTGGGACGCTCGTTCGGCGCCAGCCCGGCGCGGGTGGCCGCGCAGGCGCGCGCGTACATCGACGGGATGCACGCGGCCGGCATGCTCACCGCGCTCAAGCACTTCCCGGGCCACGGCTCGAGCGTCGCGGACTCGCACCTGGGGTTCGTCGACGTCACGCACACCGCCAACCCGGCGCTGGAGCTGGCGCCCTATCGCCTGCTCCTCGGGGAGGGCGTCGTCGACAGCGTCATGACGGCGCACGTGTTCAACCAGCGCCTGGACTGGCGCCATCCGGCCACCCTGTCGCGGCGGACCATCACCGGGCTCCTGCGCGGCGAGCTCGGCTGGCGGGGCGTCGTGGTCAGCGACGACCTGCGCATGGGGGCCATCGAGCAGCACTATGGGTTGGACGACGCGGCCGTGCAGGCCGTACGGGCGGGGGTCGACGTCGTGCTCATCGCCGACGATCGCCTGCCCGACGGCCGGGCGGCGTCGGAGGTCGCGCTGGACTCGCTGCGCGCGGCCGTCCGGCGCTGCCGGATCCCGCCCGAGCGGGTCGACGAGGCGCTGGCGCGAATCGCGCACCTGCGCTCCAGACTCCCGTAACTCCACGCGTTCCACGACGTCCCAGAAAATTGACCGGCGCCGGGCCCGGACGATACGCTGACTTTCTGTGAGGACCGTCCGGTGAGCTTCCACCTGCCGCTCAAGCTGAAGCTGAGCCTGCTCATCACGGGTCTCGTGGTCCTCGCCGTCGTGCTCGTCAGCGCCTCGCTCATCCGCAGGCAGGCGCAGACGCTCACGGAGGCCGTCACCAAGCGCGGGCTGACGATCTCCTCCAACCTCGCCGGCGGCGCCAAGAGCGCCCTCGTGTCGAACGACGACCTCACGCTCAACTTCCTGGTCAGGGAGGCGATGTCCGACAAGGACGTCGCCTACGTGGTCTTCGCCGACGAGCACGGCGTCGTCCGCGCCCACTCGAACGTGGCGATGATCGGCAAGCGGCTGGTCCGGCCGGCGTCGCTCACGCCGCCGACGGACCACGTCGTGATCCAGACCTACCGTCCGGACGACGGCGGCGAGGAGATCATCGACTTCGCCACGCCGCTCGCCTTCAGCAAGACGCCGATCGGCACCCTCTACATCGGCTTCAGCAAGCTGGCCGTGACCGACGCCGTCACCGAGGCCCGCACGCAGGCGCTCTACGTCACCGCCTTCATGATCCTGCTGGGCGTGGCGGGCGCCGTCGCGCTGGCCACGGTGCTGTCGCGCCCCATCTTCCGGCTCGTCGAGGCCACGCAGGTCATCGCCGCCGGCAACCTCACCGTGGAAGTGCCGGTCACGACGCACGACGAGCTGGGCGTGCTGACGGACTCGTTCAACCGCATGGTGCGCAGCCTGCGCGAGAAGGAGATGATCAAGCGCGCGTTCACCCGCTACGTCGCCCGCGAGGTCGTGGAGGAGGTGCTCAAGGATCCGGAGCACCTGATGCTCTCCGGCGAGCGCCGCGAGGCGACCGTGCTCTTCTGCGACATCCGCGGCTTCACCACGCTCTCCGAGCGGCTCACCCCGGAGCAGGTCGTGAGCCTCCTCAACGAGTTCTACACGACGGCGATCGAGATCACCTTCAAGCACGACGGCACCCTCGACAAGTTCCTGGGCGACGCGGTCATGTGCGTGTTCGGCGCCCCGATCGCGCACCCCGACCACACGGCGCGCGCGGTCAGGACCGCCATCGAGATGCGGACCGCGCTGACGGAGCTCAGCAAGCGGCGCTCGATGCGCGGCCTCGATCCCTTCGAGGTCGGCATCGGGGTCGCCTGGGGCGAGGTGGTGGCGGGCACCGTGGGCACCGAGGAGCGCATGGAGTACACCGTCATCGGCGACAGCGTCAACGTGGCGGCGCGCCTGCAGAGCCATGCCAAGGCCGGCTCCATCCTCCTCTCGCGGCGCACGTACGAGGCGGTCCACGACCTCGTGGAGGCGATCTCGCTGGGTCCCATGAAGGTCAAGGGCAAGGAGGAGGAAGTCGAGGCCTACGAGGTGGTGGGGTTCCGCCGGTGAGGGCCGCCGTCGTCGTCTCCGCGGCCCTGCTGCTGGGCGCGTGCGCGACGCTCGAGTCCGTCCAGGGCCGGCTCGCGGCCTCGGTCACGAGCGGCACCGTGCTCGGGGAGTCCGAGGACTTCATCGTGGTGCTCGCCCGGGGCGGCGAGACGGCCGAGGCGCTGGCCCGCACCCATCTCGGCGACGCGCGCAAGAGCTGGATGATCGAGGACTTCATGGGCGCCCGCGCGTTCCCGGCCGGCCAGCGCGTCGTCGTCCCGAAGCGGCCCTGGAACGTCTCGGGCGTCGACGCCACGGGCTACCAGCTGGTGCCCGTGCTCGTCTATCACAACATCGGCAAGGAGGCCCGCGGCCGCCTCGTGATCGCCGCCGGCACGTTCGCCGAGCAGATGCGCTACCTCAAGTCGCACGGCTACCACGTCGTCGGCGTCGCCGAGTTCGTCGAGTGGCTGCACCTCAAGCGTCAGCTCCCGAAGAAGACGGTGGTCCTCACCTTCGACGACGGCTACCGCTCCTTCCGCGATCACGCCTATCCCATCCTCAAGGAGCTGGGCTTCACGGCGACGCTGTTCGTCTACACCGACTACGTCGGCGCCGGCCGCAACGCGCTCACCTGGGACGAGCTCAAGGCGCTCGCCGCCGAGGGCTTCGACGTGCAGGCGCACTCCAAGTCCCACGGCGACCTGCGGCGTGACGACCAGGAGTCCGACGCCCACTACGCCCGCCGCCTGCAGGCGGAGCTGACGGAGCCGCCGCGCGCCCTCGCCAGGACCCTCGGACGGCCCGTGAGCTTCCTCGCCTACCCCTACGGCCGCGTGGACGACGCGGTGCTCGTCAAGGTGAAGGAGGAGGGCTACCAGGCCGCCTTCACCGTGCGGCGCGAGAGCAACGCCGCCTTCACGGACCTCCTGCGGATCAGCCGCAGCCAGATCTACGCCGAGATGACGCTCGAGCAGTTCGCCAGGAATCTCACCGTCTTCCACCCGGAGAACCTGCGATGAGGCGCGCGGCGCTCGCCCTCGCCGGCGCGCTCCTGGTCGCCGGCTGCGCGACGGTCCCGCCGCGCGCGGAGCTGATCGCCCCGCACCGCGAGCGGGCGCGCGCCCTCGAGCGCGACGGCCAGCTGCGCGCGGCCCTCCTCGAGTGGAAGGTCGTGCGCACGATCGAGCCGGACGACGCCGAGGCACGCAAGGAGCAGGCGCGGCTGGAGACGCGCATCCAGCGGCGCGTGAGCGAGCGTCTCACCGAGGCACGCGCGTCGCTCGCCAGGGGCGCCCACCTGGAGGCCCGCCGGAAGCTGCTGTCCGTGCTGGCCATGGACCCCGGCAACGCGACCGCCACGGGACTCCTGCGCGACGCCGTGCGCGAGGTGGACTTCGTGACCCACACCGTGCGCGCGGGCGACACGCTGTCGACGCTGGCCGAGCGCTACTACGGCGACCGCACGCGCAGCGAGGTGATCTGGGAGACGAACCGCCTGCCGGCCAAGCGCCCGCTGGTCGTCGGCAGCACGCTGAAGATCCCGCAGATCCCCGGCCTGCCCTTCG
>DASUPA010000417.1:0-3062 GCA_036276335.1 Candidatus Methylomirabilota bacterium
CTCCGGGCGCAGATCGCCGCCACCGGCCGCGAGCCCGTCACCACGCGGAGGTCGCGCAAGCCGTGAGCCGCGCCGCCGCGGTCCGGACCGCGGCGCGCCGGCGTGTCCGGGTCGACGCTGCGCGCCGCCTGAAGCTGGCGGAGGCCCTGCTCGGTGCCGACACCGCCGCGGCCTGCGCCCGGCAGGCGCTCGCCTGGCTGCACGAGTCGGTGGGCGTACAGCGCGGGCTCTGCCTCTTCGGTCCCGCCGAGAGCGCGACCCTGCTCATGCCCATGGCCACCGTGGGCGTGCCCGAGCGCCGGACGGCCGGCTTCGCCCTCGACCTCGAGGCACGGAACCATCCGCTCGTCATCGCGACCCTCGGGACCGCGCCGGTCGCCTTCGGGACCAACGGACAGCCGGCGCCGTCGACGCCGCTCGAGTCGCACCGGTACACGGCGGTGCCGCTCCGCGGCCGCGACTCCGCCTACGACCTCCCGGTGGGCCTCCTGCTGGTGACGCCCGTCGCCGCGGACGCGCACGGCGACGTGGCCTGGCTCGCCTCGCTGCTCGGGCCGCGGCTCACGGCGCTGCGGGCCGCCCAGCGTGGCAGCGAGTCGGAGCGGCGACTGCGCCGGGAGCGCACGCTGCTGCACAGCATCATCAACGCCGTGACCGACCCCATCCTCCTCACCGACACCGAGGGCCGCATCATCGTGGCCAACGCGCGCGCGGAAGCGCTGCTGGCCGCCTCGGAGGACGAGAGCGAGGGACGCCGGCGCGCCGTCGCCCTCAACAACATGCTGTTCTCGTCGGCGCTGAGCCACCGCGCCTTCGGCGAGGCGGAGCCCTGGCGTCACGAGCTGCTCCTGGTGGATCCGAGCGACGGCTCCGACCTGCTGTTCGAGCTCCTCAGCACGGTGACCGTCGACCCGCGCGAGGGCGCCGGCGTCGTGTCCGTGCTCCGGAACGTGACCGATCTGCGCCGGGCGACCGAGGAGATCGAGGAGAACTACCGCAGGCTGCGGCTGGCGGAGGCCGACGCCCGCGCGGAGCGCGACCGCCTGGACCTCATCATCGACTCCGTGGCCGATCCGATCCTGGTCACCGATCCGAACGGCAACATCGTGATGATGAACGCCCCGGCCGAGCGTCTGTTCACCGCCGACGCCGCCGCGAGCGAGGAGACGCGCCGCGCGGTGCAGGCCAACGACGCGCACTTCTCGTCGTTCGTCTCCAACCTGTTCTTCGAGGCGGGCGTCATGCGGCGCAGCGGCGCCATCGGGCTCGTGGATCCGCGGACGGGGGAGGCCCTGCCCGTGGAAGCCATCTCGGGCAAGATCGTGACCGAGCAGGGCGAGGTCACGGCCATGGTGACGATCCTCCACGACCGCACGGAGGAGCTGGAGCGCGCGCGCCTGTACGAGCAGCTCAAGCACGCCTCCGGGGAGCTGGAGCAGCGCGTCCAGGAGGCGACCGCGGAGCTGTCGCGGCAGAACGAGCTGCTGCGCCGGTCGCACATCGAGGTCGAGCAGGCCTCGGCCGCGAAGTCGCAGTTCCTCGCCAACATGTCGCACGAGTTCCGCACGCCCCTCAACGCCATCCTGGGGTACACGAGCATGCTGCTGAAGGGCGTGGCGGGCGAGCTGACGCCGCACCAGCGGCGCAACCTGGAGCGCGTCGACTCCAACGCCCATCACCTGCTCGCGATCATCAACGACATCCTCGACATCTCGCGGATCGAGGCGGGCAAGATGCCGCTGACGATCAGCGCCTTCGCGGTGCGGGACCTCGTCGACGAGGTGCTGGCGGAGGTGGAGCCGATCATCGCGCGCTCGCGGCTGGCGATCACCACCCTGCTGCCCGACGACCTGCCGGAGATCACGTCGGACCGGCAGAAGGTCAAGCAGATCGTCATCAACTTTCTCACCAACGCGCTCAAGTTCACGGCGCAGGGCTCGGTGGACGTCGCGGCCCGGTACCTGCCGGGCGAGGACGTCGTCGTCATCGCGGTCGCCGACACCGGCATCGGCATCGCGCCCGAGGACCAGGAGCGGATCTTCGAGGACTTCCGCCAGGCCGACAGCTCGCCCACCCGCGAGTACACCGGCGCCGGCCTCGGCCTCGCGATCTGCCGCCGGCTGGCCGGCATGCTGGACGGTTGCATCGAGCTCACCAGCGAGCTCGGGCGCGGCTCGACGTTCACGCTCCGCATCCCGCGCGTGGTGAAGCGCGCATGACGCCGCTGGTCCTGGTCGTGGACGACTTCCCGGACAACCGGGACATGTACATGCAGTACCTGGAGTTCTCCGGCCTGCGCGTGGCCGAGGCCCAGAACGGCCACGAGGCGCTCGAGCAGGCCTTCACGCTGCTGCCCGACCTCATCGTGATGGACCTGTCCCTGCCGGGCCTCGACGGCTGGGAGGCGACGCGCCGGCTCAAGGCCGATTCGCGGACGCGGTCCATTCCGGTGATCGCGCTCACCGGGCACGCGCTCGCCGGACACTCGAAGGGCGCCATCGACGCGGGCTGCGACGCGTTCATCACGAAACCCTGCCTGCCCGAGCGACTGCTGGAGGAGATTCGCAAGATGCTCGACGGCCGGCCGAGGACCCGGAGAGAGGACTGATCCATGGCCGCCAAGCGCAAGCCGACCGCCCGCACGCGACGCAGTGCCGCCCGCCCCGCCCGGCCGTCGCGCACGGCCCGCGTCGACGACGGCGCCGGCTCGCGCTTCATCCGCGAGACCCCGCCGGGCGCGGCGATGTCCGCGGTGGAGCCGCCGGCGGCGCCGAGGGCGACCGAAAGCCGCGGCAAGTACGTGTACTGCGTCATCCGGTCGGAGGACCCGCTGCGCTTCGGCGCCATCGGGCTCGGCACCACGCCGGCCGAGGTCCACACCGTCCACTACAAGGACATCGCCGCCGTGGTCTCGGACACGCCCATCGAGGTCCTCGACGCCACCCGCGAGAACGTCCTGGCCCACGAGCGCGTGAACGAGGTCGTCATGCGTGACCACACGGTCATCCCGATGTCGTTCGGCACCGTGTTCAAGACGCGCGACGACATCACCGAGCTCCTGA
>DASUPA010000418.1:0-5301 GCA_036276335.1 Candidatus Methylomirabilota bacterium
GACCCGGTGATCGAGTGGCTGACGGCCACGAGGTCGCGCAGGCGGGCCGCCCGGCGCACCGCGTCGGCGTACGTGCGGGCGTGCTGCATGGCCACCGCAGCGCGGGCGGCGAACGACGTCGCGAGCGCGCGGTTCTCGTCCGTCGAGAGCCCGCCGTGGCGCGAGCGCACGGTGAGCACGCCGAGGAGGTCGTCGCCGGCGAGGACGGGCACCGACAGCATCCGGACGATCCCCGTCTCGCGGGCCCAGGCGGACGCGAGGGAGCGCGGGTCGTCGGCGATGTTGTCGACGTAGATCTGCGCCTTCGTCTCGGCCGTGCGGCCCACGTTGCCCTGCCCGAAGGGCACCGTCGTCGGCATCCGCACCTCCGGCGCGCCCGGCTCCACGCTGGTGGCGGAGAGATGCAGCACCCGCTGGTGCGGGTCCGCCGTCCACACCTGCACCACCGGCGCGTCCAGCAGCCGCGCGGTGGCCTGCGCGATGCGGCGCAGGACGTCGTCCACCACCAGCGACTCGGCCACCAGCTGCTCCAGCTCCGCCAGCTCGCGGAGGCGCTCGGCGCGGCGGGTGGCGTCGGCGTAGAGCCGGGCGTTGTCGATGGCGAGCGCCGCGTGCTCGGCGAGCAGCCGGAGCGCCGCCACGTCCTGCGCGTCGAACGCGCGCTCGCTCCAGTAGTGGACGACGAGCGCGCCGTGCACGCGGCCCTTCGAGCGCAGGGGCGCCGCGGCGACTGCCTTGAAGCCCTCGCGCTCGATCTGGGCGCGGCGGTCGCGGCCGAGCCAGGTCGCCGCGTCGGTCAGGATGTTCGGCGTGGTGACGACGGTGCTCTCGAGGATCGCCCGGCTGATGGGCCCACCGCCGACGGGAATGCTGCCCTGCGCGGCGTACTGATCGGACAGGCGGCCGGCCGCCCGCATGACCGTGAACGTCGTCGCCTGGCCGTCCCACGACACGACGAGCGCGGCGTCCGCCCACATCACCTCGAGCGCGCGGCCCACGATGGTGTCGAGGACCTCGTGGAGGTCGAGCGAGGACGTCAGCGAGTGGCCGATGGCCTCGAGCGCCCGCACGAAGGTGGCGCGCTGGCGCCGCTCGGTGACGTCGACGTGGGTGCCGATGACGCCGCCCACGCGGCCGCCGGCGCCGCGCCACGGCGCGTAGCGGGCCTCCAGCCAGCCCGTGCGGTGGCCGACGTCGAAACGGACGTCACCCGTCGAGCAGCGGACACCCTCGAGCGCGCGGGCGAGGTGCGCGGCGACGTCGACGTCGCGCAGGAACGCGAGCACGGCGGAGGCGGGGCGGCCGATGGCGGCCTGCCGGGACACGCCCGTGAGCCGCTCCATGACCGCGTTCCAGGCCACGACGTTGAGCGAGGCGTCGGTCACGACGACCGCATCGTCGAGGCCCTCGATGAGAGCGACGCCTAGCGCATCCACAGGCCGTGGACAGTATAGCGCCCGGGCCGCGCCGGCCGTGCCTTCCAAGGGGGCGGGTGTGCTGGCATCTGTCTTGCTCGGGGTTCCCTGAGGCTTGATGGGTTTACAGGGCTCGCGCATCCTCGTGGTAGAGGACGCCCCCGACATTCGCGAAGTGTTCACGCTGCTGCTTCGCGCGGAGGGGGCCCACGTGGAGGCGGCTGCGAACGGCCGGGAGGCGCTCGAACTGGGGGTCCGCGGCGACTTCGACGTCGTGCTGAGCGACCTGGGGCTGCCTGACATCCCCGGCGACGTCCTCATCCGCCAGCTCCTGGCGCAGTCCCGCGGGCGCACGCGCGTCCTCGTCGTCACCGGCTACGGCGAGCCGTATCTCACGCGCGCGAGGCAGGCGGGCGCCCATGTCGTCTTTACAAAGCCTGTTGAATGGTCGCGTATCCTCGACGCGCTGCAGCGGCCCGATCTCGCCGCCTCCGCCTGACCCGCGTCCCACGAGCGCCGCGACGCCGTATGCCATAATGGGCGGGCCATGCGCCTGGACCCCTCCACGCTCGTCCTCGCGGGTCTGGCCATCACGTTCGCGATCGTCGCCTACTTCAAGGATCCCTCGCTGCCGCTCATCGGCGCGCGCAACGGCTTCGCGATGCTCGCCTTCATCCTGCCCCGCCTGATCCCGGCGCTGATCCTGGCCGGGCTCTTCCAGGTGCTGGTACCGCAGGAGGTCGTCTCCCGCCACTTCGGCCGCGAGGGCGGCCTCAGGGCGATCCTCATCGCCACCGGCGCCGGCATGCTGACGCCCGGCGGGCCGATGGTCAGCGTCCCCTTCATGGTCGCGCTGGCGAACTCCGGCGCGGCGCTGCCGGCGCTCGTCGCCTACATGACCTCGTGGTCGCTCTTCGGCGTGCAGCGCATCATCGCGTGGGAGGCCCCGCTGCTCGGCTGGCACTTCGTGTGGGTCCGCGTCATCCCGAGCCTCGCCTTCCCCGTGGTCGCCGGCTGGCTCGTCGCGACGTTCTACCACGAGTAGTCCGGTGGGCTTCAGCGACCTGCGCGAGTTCGTCGCGCACCTCGAGCGCCGCGGGCGGCTCCGCCGCATCGGCGTGCCCGTCTCCCGGGACCTCGAGATCACGGAGATCGTCGATCGTGTGTCGAAGACGCGCGGCGACGGCAACGTGGCGCTGCTCTTCGAGCGCGTCGAGGGCTTCGACATGCCGCTGCTGGCCAACGCCTTCGGCAGCGAGGACCGGATGGCGAGCGCGCTGGGCGTCGAGCGCCTGGACCAGGTGGGCGAGCGCATCGCGAGGCTGCTCGACCTCCGGATGCCCGGCTCCTTCCTCGACAAGCTGAGGAAGCTCGGCACGCTGCTGGACGTCGCCAGGGCGGCGCCGCGGCACGTGGGCCAGGCCCCGTGCCAGGAGCTCGTGGAGACGGCCAATCCCTCGGTGGCCGCGCTCCCGGCGCTGCGCTGCTGGCCCGGCGACGGCGGGCGCTACATCACGCTCCCGGGCGTCTTCACGCGCGACCCCGTCACCGGCGCGCGCAACGTCGGCATGTACCGGCTGCAGATCTTCGACGACCGCACGCTCGGCATGCACTGGCAGCTCCACAAGGGCGGCGCCGAGCACCAGCACAAGGCGCTCATCGGCGCGCAGCCGGGCCCCGTCTCGAACAGGCCACCCACGGCCCAGGCCGGCCACGCGGGCCCCGCTCCAATGGGCGGCGCCGAGCATCAGCACAAGGCGCCCCCCGCCACGACCATGCCCGTCGCCATCGCGCTCGGCGGCGATCCGGCGCTGATCTACGCCGCCTCGGCGCCGCTGCCGCCCGGCATCGACGAGGTGGTCTTCGCCGGCTGGCTGCGCGGCGCGGGCGTCGAGATGGTGCGGTGCCGGACGATCGACCTCGAGGTCCCGGCCCAGGCCGAGATCGTGCTGGAGGGCTACGTCGATCCGACGGAGCGACGGCTCGAGGGGCCCTTCGGAGACCACACGGGCTACTACTCCCTCGCGCGCGAGTACCCGGTGTTCCACCTCACGGCGGTGACCCGGCGGGCGCGCCCGATCTATCCGACGACCATCGTCGGCCGGCCGCCGCAGGAGGACTACTGGCTCGGCAAGGCGACCGAGCGGATCTTCCTGCCGATCATGAAGCTGATGCTCCCCGAAATCGTCGACGTCAACATGCCGGCCGAGGGCATCTTCCACAACCTGGTCGTCGTCTCCATCCGCAAGCGATACCCCGGCCAGGCGCGCAAGGTCATGACCGCGCTCTGGGGCATGGGCCTGATGATGCTCGCCAAGACCATCGTGGTGGTCAGCGAGCACGTCGACGTCCACGACCTCTCCGAGGTGGCCTGGCGCGCCACCGGCAACATCGATCCCCGCCGCGACCTCGTGATCCTCGAGGGGCCGATGGACGATCTCGACCACGCGGCGCTGCGCCACCGCTACGGCGGCAAGCTCGGCATCGACGCCACCGAGAAGGGCCCGATGGACGACCTCGGCCAGCCGTGGCCCGAGGAGATCCGCATGACGGACGACGTGCGCGAGCGTGTGACGCAGCGCTGGAAGGACTACGGGCTCTGAGCAAGACGCGGCACCTGCTCGACGCGATCAAGTTCGAGCACACCGTCTTCGCGCTGCCCTTCGCCTACATCGCCATGGTCCTCGCCGCCGGCGGCTGGCCCGGCTGGTGGACGGTCGCGTGGGTGACGGCCGCGATGGTGGGCGCCCGCACGTGCGCGATGGCCACCAACCGCCTCGTCGATCGCTGGATCGACGCCGCCAACCCGCGCACGGCCGGCCGCCACCTGCCCACGGGGCTCCTGGAGGCCGCCGACCTCAAGGGGCTCGCCCTTGGCGGCGCCGCGCTGATGTTCGTCGCCGCGTGGCTGCTCAACCCGCTCTGCTTCCGGCTGGCCCCGCTCGCGCTCGTGTTCCTCGTCGGCTACTCCTACACCAAGCGCTTCACGTGGGCGTCGCACTGGGTCCTCGGCTTCACGGACGGCATCGCGGCCGCCGGCGGCTGGGCCGCCGTCCGCGTGCGGATCGATCCGCCCGCGCTCGTGCTGTGGCTCGCGCTCACGGTGTGGTTCGCGGGCTTCGACCTGATCTACGCCTGCCAGGACGTCGAGTTCGACCGCGCGCACCGGCTGCACTCGTTCCCCGCGCGCTTCGGCGTCGCCGCCGCGCTGCGCACCGCGCAGGTCTGTCACGTGCTCACCGCGCTCGCGTTCGCCGCCGTCGGGATCATGCTCGGACTCGGCCCGCTCTACTGGCTCGGCTGGCTCGCCGTGGTCGGCCTGTTGATCTACGAGCATTCGCTGATACGGCCGGGTGACCTCTCGCGGCTGGACATGGCCTTCTTCAACGTCAACGGCTACATCGCGGTGATCGTGCTGGTGGCCGTCGTGACCGGGCTCTGGCGGTGAGATGACGCGAGCCGAGGCCGTGCGCGCGATGTTCACCCGCATCGCGGGGCGCTACGACCTCATGAACTCCGTGATGACCGGCGGCCGCCACCACGCCTGGCGCCGCATCACCGCCCGCACGGTGGCCGATGCCCCCGCCGGCCTCACCCTCGATCTCGCCACCGGTACCGGCGACCTCGCCCTCGCCGTGCGCGCCGCCACGCCCGGCCGCGTGGTCGTGGGCGCCGACTTCTCGGAGGCGATGCTGCGGCACGCCCAGGCCAAGCTGGCCGCGCGGGGCGAGCGCCGCGTGCCGCTGCTCGCCGCCGACGCGCTGGCGCTGCCCTTCGGCGACCGGATCTTCGCCTGCGTGACCTCCGCGTTCCTGCTGCGCAACCTGGCCGACCTGCCGGCGGGCCTCGCCGAGATGCGCCGGGTGACCGCGCCCGGGGGGCTGGT
>DASUPA010000419.1:0-4093 GCA_036276335.1 Candidatus Methylomirabilota bacterium
CGATGCTGCTGGGCGCCGAGCCAGGTGGACACCTGCACGCCGGAGCTGCTCCGCGAGGCCAAGCGCTGGGCCGACGAGACGCGCCGGCCGTACACCGTCCACACGTCCCAGTCCGTCGTCGAGTTCAACGAGATGCTGGCCCGCCACGGCACCACCCCCGTGGCGTGGCTCCGGGACCTCGGCGTCCTCGGCCCCAACACCGTGCTCGGCCACGCCATCATCGTCGGTGGATCGTCGTGGACCAACTATCCCGCCGGCGACATGCGCATCATGGCCGACGCGGGCTGCGCGGTCGCGCACGCGGTCTGGGTGTTCGCGCGACGCGGCGTGATCATGGAGTCGTTCGCGCGCTACAAGGCCGCCGGCGTGACCCTGTCGCTCGGCACCGACACGAATCCGCAGAGCGTGCTGGAGGCCATGCGCTGGGCCGCGGTCTGCTCGAAGATCGCCGAGCGGAACACCGAGGCGACGACGGCGGCCGACGTCTTCGATGCGGCCACGCTCGGCGGCGCCCGTGCCCTCGGCCGCGACGACCTCGGGCGCATCGCGCCGGGCGCCGCGGCCGACCTCGTCCTCTGGAAGGGCGCCTCCTGGGGCATGACGCCGCTCCGCGACCCGGTCAAGAACATCGTCTACAACGCCACGGCCGAGGACGTCGCCGCCGTGTGGGTGGGCGGGCGCCTGGTCGTGGAGCAGGGGCGAGTGCTCGCCGCCGACGAGGCGGCCATCCTCGCCGCGCTTCAGGCCGGCGGCGAGCGGATGTGGCCGCGCATGAGCGGCTTCGACTGGTCGGGGCGCGGCGCCGACGAGCTGTCGCCGCCGACCTACCCGGAGTGGCGGTAACGCGCGGTCACGGGTACCGGGCTTGCACAGCTGACATCAGGTGGATCTCTTGCGCCCGATTCTCGGCTGGCTCGCCGAGAACACGTATCTCGTCGTCTTCGTCGGCACGCTGATCGACGCCACCGGCCTGCCGTTCCCCGGCCGCCTGCTGCTCGTGGCCGCCGGCGCGCTCGCCGCGCCGGGAGAGACGAGCGTGCTGGTCGTCATCGCGCTCGCGGCGGTGGCGGCCATGCTCGTGGACCAGGCGTGGTATCTCGGCATGAGGCGCGGCTCCGGTCCGCTCTTCGCCCTCTACTGCCGGATGACGGGCCGCGAGCGGGGCTGCCAGGCGGACGACGGCGAGTACTTCGGCCGCTACGGGGCGTCCAGCATCGTCCTCGGGCGGTTCTTCACGAGCCTTCGCGTCCTGGCGTGGCCCTTCGCCGCCGCTCACGGCGTGGGCTACTGGCGCTTCGTCGTGCTCGACGCCGTCGGCGCGGTGCTGTGGGCGTCCACCTGGGTGCTGCTCGGATGGTTCGTGGGCGAGCACTGGCGGTCGGCCGCGGAGACCTGGGGCGGGTGGGCCGGCCTCGTCGGCGCCGCCGTCGTCCTGGCGTTCGCCGCTCCGCTCGCGCTCCGCCTCGTCCGCCGGCGCGCGGGCTGATGGAGATGGGGGGCTCCGGGCGCCCCCCATGCTCCACATGGCGGCTCGGGACGCCCCGGCGGAGCCGTGGCGCCCCTCGGCTCCGCGTTTGCGCCCGGAGGCTCCGGGCGCATCCCAACGGGGGGTCCTAGCGCGCGGAGGGGAAGCGGGGCGGGCGCTTGTCGCGGATCGCCTGCAAGCCTTCGCGCACGTCCTCGTCCATGAACGTGAGCATCTCGAGGGCGATGGACTGGTCGAAGATCGGGCCCGCCATCCGCAGCCAGTTGTTGAGCGACCGCTTGGTCCAGCGGATCGCCTGCTGCGCGCCGAGCGCGAGCTTGTCGGCGACCTCGAAGGCCTTCGGCATGAGCTGGTCGGGCGGCACGCAGAGGCTCACCAGCCCGATGCGCTCGGCCTCGCGACCGTCGATGAAGTCCGAGGTGAGCAGGTAGTACTTCGCCTTCGCCATCCCGCAGAGCAGCGGCCAGACGATCGCGGCGTGGTCGCCCGCCACGACGCCCAGCTTCGTGTGGCCGTCGGTGAAGCGGGCGGTCTCGGAGATGATCGAGACGTCCGCGAGCAGCGCCACCACGAGGCCGGCGCCGACCGCCACGCCGTTGATGGCCGAGACGATCGGCTTGTCGGTGTTGATCATGTTGTAGACGATGTCCGAGGCCTCGCGCACCGTGCGCGCCAGGCGCTTCGGATCGCGCGAGTTCGCCTCGACCATGTCGAGGTCGCCGCCGGCCGAGAAGGCGCGCCCGGCGCCGGTGACCACGGCGACCCGGGCGCCCGGGTCGGCGTCGATGGTCAGCCACACCTGCGTCAGCTCCCAGTGCAGGCGGTCGTTGGTGGCGTTCAGCACCTCGGGCCGGTTGATCGTGATCAGGACCACGCCGTGGTCCCGCTGCTTGAAGGTGAGGTGCTGGTACTCGCCGTAGTCCATTCGTCCGCCTCCGCTGCGTTGACGTTCCGGCCGCGCCGGCGGTCCAATCCTACCCCAGGCCTCGTCGACCTCGGGTGCGGTCGGGCGTCGGCGGCGGCCGTTCGTCAGCGGCGAACGAATCGCCGGGACGCCGTCAGTCCCAGCGCGCGATCACCGCCCAGCGATCGGTCCCGGTCACCTCGGCGACGATCCAGGGATCGACCTGGCGCTCCTGGTAGTAGGTCGGCGTCGCCACCCAGAACTTCGAGAAGAGACCGCTGCGCACGGCGTCGTCGTACTTCAGCAGCGACTCGTCGGGAATGCGCTCGCGATACGTCTCGATGGGCTCCAGGACGGCGCTGCGGACGTAGCCGAGGCGCCGCGGGAGGGCCTCCCCGACGCGCTGGCGGATCTCGGCCAGCGTGTACAGCGGGCCGTACGTCAGCTGCGCGTTCTCGAGACGCTCCTGCAGCATCTGGCCGGGCAGGCGGGAACGGATCTCACGCACACGGGAGACGGTCTCGGGCGACATCACGTCTTGCATTGGACACAACCTCCTGGTCCCCCGCGGTGTGCAACCCGAAGGCCACCGTGGCCCCCGGTGGAGCCGGTCGCAGGGGCGCACGGTCAGGATGAACCCGATTGCAAGCTCAGTCCACGATGGGCGGGCTGGGGCCGGCCCCGCCTCCGGTCCACGTGAACGATCGCGCCGCAAGCGCCGGCGGCAGCGCCACCTCGGCGCCGTCGAGCACGGCCCGGGCCCACGCCAGGAGGGCCGCGAACGGCCCGACGTCGTTCACGCGCCGGAGCCAGACGGGCCGCCCGGCCAGATAGACGAAGACCACGTTCGCCTCGCTGCACGGGCCGAGGCAGTCGGTGAAGGCCAGCCGGAGGCGGCCGGCCACGCCCGCCTCGCGAAAGGCTCGCCGCATCTCGCGCTTCAGCGTGCGGGGCGCCGTCTTGGGGCCGCCGCGCTCGGGGTGCCCGCAGCAGCAGCCGATGCAGGCGAAGACCAGGCCGGATTCCGGAATGAGAACGCCTCCTTGGCGCGCGCCACAGGATACCGGCGCCCCGCCGGTAAACAAAGCGCGCGGCCGGCGCGTCCAACGGGACACTACGCCAGAGGAGGTTCTCATGACGCGTACGAAGCGGATCATCGGATCGATCGCCGTGCTGCTCCTGGCCGTGGCGGTCACGGCCGCGCAGGCGCAGCCGCAGTTCACGGGTACCTGGGTGCTCGACCGCGCCCAGAGCCAGCTGCCGGGCCACGGGCCGGACGGCCGGGAAGGGCGCGGCGGCCCGCACGGGCGGCACGGCAAGGGCATGTCCGGCGGCCACGGTGAGCCCCACGAGGTCAAGCTGATCGTCGAGCAGCAGGGCAGCACGCTCAAGGCCACGCGGACCATGGCCCGCGGCACCCGCGAGCGCTCGATGAGCGAGACCTTCGTCGTCGATGGCACCGAGCAGACGGAGACCACCCGTCGCGGCGGGACGGCGGTGACCCGGGCGACGCTCGGCGGCGACCGGCTGGTGATCAACAAGACGCACACGATGCCGGCGAAGGAGCAGGGGCAGCCGGCGCGCACGTTCTCGCGGGAGTCCGTGTGGACGCTGTCGCCGGACGGGCGCACCCTGACGATCGACACGACCATGCAGTCGCCCCGCGGCGACCGGACGATGAAGACGGTGTTCACCCGCTCGAG
>DASUPA010000420.1:0-3469 GCA_036276335.1 Candidatus Methylomirabilota bacterium
CAGCGAGCGCCGCCGCCGGGCCACCATCCGGACACGCGACACCCGCGACATCGGCTGCCGGGCGTACTGCCGGAACGCCGACTGGAACTCGCGGAAGCCGCCGAAGCCGAGCGTCCGGCAGAGCCGCACCACGCTGGCCTCGCTGACGTCGAGACGCGCGGCGAGCGCCGTGGTCGTGAGGAACACGGCCTCCTCCTGGTGGTCCAGCAGGAAATCGAGGATGCGTCGCTGGATCGGGGGGACGGCCGCCTGGCGCGCCCGGATCCGCTGCAGGAACGGATGGAGCGCGCCGCCTCCGTTGTCGGTCGGCCCGCGGCCCCGCCGGCGCCCGTTCACCGCCGCCATGTCTGGCGACTATCGAAGTCGACCGGGACCTTGTCAAGAACTTTTCAGGCAGGCATAATGCCGAAAAGTTTTTTTCAGCGGGGGTGGGATGGCGGACGGGGACGGCAGACGTGGACACGCGCCGGATCTGGCGCTGCGCGGCGGCCGCGTGGTGACCGGGAGCGGCGTGGTCGAGGCCACCGTGGCCGTGACCGGCGAGCGCATCAGCGCCGTCTGCGCTCCCGGCGACGACGTGGCGGCGGCGCGCGTGCTCGACGTCGGCGGGGCGTACCTCCTGCCCGGGGCCATCGACCCTCACGTCCACTTCAAGGTCTTCAACGCCATGGTGGACGACTTCGAGACGGCCGCGGCGGGGGCGGCCCACGGCGGCGTCACCACCATGATCCCGTTCATCGGCGGCGACGAGCGCATGAGTGTCGGCGAAGGGATCGATCATTTCATCGCGGAAGGGTCGGCGCGCTCGGTGGTGGACTTCGCCATGCACTGCCGGCTCCGACCCAGCCCGGACCTCATCGAGCAGATCCCCGAGGCGGTGCGCCGGGGTGTCACGTCGATCAAGATGTTCCAGGCCTACCGCAAGCGCGGGATGCTCTTCCGCGACGACCAGCTGCTGCGCGGCATGCAGCTGGCGGCGGCGAGCGGTGCTCTGGCGATGGTCCACGCCGAGAACGGCGACGTCATCGACCTGCTCGAGGATCAGCTGATCGCCCGCGGGCAGACGGGTCCCGAGCACTATCTCGCTTCGCGCCCTCACGCGGCCGAGGCCGAGGCGGTGAGCCGGGCGATCCGGCTCGCAGAGCTCGCCGGCTGTCCGCTCTACGTCGTGCACCTGAGCACGGCGGTGGGCGCCCAGGAAGTCGCGGCGGCCCGGGCGCGCGGGCAGGCGGTGTTCGGCGAGACGTGTCCGCAGTACTTGCTCCTGACGGACGACGAGATGCGGCGCCAGAAGGGGCTGGCGAAGATCGCTCCACCGTTGCGCTGGGCCAGCGACGCCGAGGCGCTGTGGCAGGCGCTCGCGCGTGGCTCGGTCCAGACGGTGGGGAGCGACCACGCGCCGTTCACCGTGGCCGACAAGGCCGTGGGCGAGCGGAACATCTTCGAGGCCGGCTTCGGCATGCCCGGGATCGAGACGCTGGCGCCGCTCGTGATCAGCGCCGCGCTCGGGTCCGCGCGACTGTCGCTGCCCCAGGTGGCCCAGGTGCTGGCCGAGAACACGGCACGGATCTTCGGACTCTACCCGCGCAAGGGCATCATCCAGGCGGGTGCGGATGCCGACATCCTCGTCGTCGATCCGGCGGCCACGGGCACGCTGTCGAGCCGGCAACTGCATTCGCGGGCCGGATATACCTGCTTCGAAGGCACGACGCTGACGGGGCGGATCACCACGACCCTCCTGCGCGGCAAGGTCCTGGTGGAGAACGGCGAGCTGCGCCAGAAACCCGGGTATGGCCGGTTTCTTCCACGGCCGCCCGCTCGATGAGAGAGGACAGCATGGCGTCGAACAAAGAGCTGCTGCGCCGCGCGTACGATCTCCTGCCCGGCGCCTCGCTGGGGTCCTTCTATCTTCCCGAGGCGCACGAGTTCGTCATCGCCAGGGGCGAGGGGAGCCGGGTCTGGGACGCCGACGGGCGCGCGTACCTGGACCTGATCATGGGCTCGGGACCCATGGTCCTCGGCCACGCGCATCCGGAGGTGGTGGACGCGGTGCGCGAGCAGATCGGCCGGGGCTCGACGTTCTACGGCCTCAACGACGTGGCCATCGACCTCGCCGCGGCGATCGTGGACGCCTCCCCGTGCGCCGAGGCGCTGAAGTTCTGCGGCTCCGGCGCCGAGGCGACCTTCTACGCCCTCCGGCTGGCTCGCGCGGCCACCGGCCGCACCAAGGTGCTGAAGTTCGAGGGCGGGTACCACGGCCATCACGACTACGCGATGATGAGCGTGACCCCGGCGCGGCGGGTGCCGTTTCCCACGCCCGTGCCCGACTCGGCAGGGATCCCCGAGCAGGTCGAGCGTGAGGTCCTGGTGGCGCCGTTCAACGACCTGGCGGCGACGGTGCAGATCATCGAGCAGCACCGCGCCGAGCTCGCCGCCGTCATCGTCGAGCCGCTCAGCCGGATGCTGGAGCCCGTGCCCGGGTTCCTCGAGGGCCTGCGCGACGTCACCCGCCGGCACGGTGTGGTGCTGATCTTCGACGAGGTCGTGACGGGCTTCCGCATCGCCTGGGGCGGCGCGCAGGAGATCTACGGCGTCGTGCCGGACATGGCGAGCTACGGCAAGATCATTGGCGGCGGCTTGCCGCTGGCCGCCGTGGGCGGCCGCCGCGATCTCGTGGAGCTCTCCAACCCCCGCAAGAAGGGCGCGCCGGATTACGTCTACGCCAGCGGGACGCTGAACGGCAACCCGGTGTCGGCCGCGGCCGGGCTGGCGACGCTGCGCGTGATGCGACGGCCCGGCACGTACGACCGCCTGAACGCGGTGGGCGACCGCCTGCGGGCGGGGCTGCGCGACGTCGCTCGCCGCCACGACATCCCGGCGCAGGTGCTGGGGCGCGGGCCGCTGGCCAACATCTACTTCACGCCCGATGCCGTGGTCGACTACCGCTCGAGCCAGAAGAACGACTCGCGCACGACCCAGCAGCTCGGTCGGGCGCTGCTGGACCGTGGCGTGATGACCAACCTGAGCGCCAAGATGTATCTCTCGCTCGCGCACACCGACGACGACATCGCGCAGGCGGTGGCGGCCTTCGAGGACGCGCTGCGCGAGATCCGCGGAGCAAAGCGCTGAGGGCCGAGGCCCGCTCGGTCCTGGCGCCGGCCGGCATCCTGCTCGGCGTGCTGGCCGCGTGGGAGATCGCCGTCCGCGTGGCGGCCGTGCCCACCTACGTGCTGCCCGCGCCGGGCGCCATCGCCGTGAAGCTGTGGACCGACTCGGCCGGGCTGGCTGCTGCGCTGGCCACCACGCTCGGCGAGGCGGTGGCCGGGTACGTGATCGGGAACGCGATCGGGTTCGTGCTGGCCGTGGCGTTCTTCTATCGCCCCGTCCTGGACCGCCTCGTCATGCCGCTGATCGTGGCCCTGAACAGCGTCCCGGCGGTGGCGTTCGCGCCCGTGGTCATCCTCTGGTT
>DASUPA010000421.1:0-2530 GCA_036276335.1 Candidatus Methylomirabilota bacterium
CCGTCATGGGCGGCACGGCCGTCGCCGTCGGCGTGGCCCTCCTGGTCGGAGCCCGCGCCACGATCCCCAAGCGCTGGCTGACCTGGGCGTGGCCGACATTCCTCGCGCTGATGGCCACCGTCCTGCTGCTCTACCGCGAGAGCTGACCCGCCGCCCGCTACCCACCGCGCGTTCGATGCCGCCGCCCTTCGAACGCGGGCTTCGCCCGCGCAATCCGCTCTGGGGGAGGCCTCGGAGGGGGCCACCGCGGCCCCCTCCGAACCTAGCACGCGTATGTCTGGCCGGGCACCCAGTAGGGCTGGTAGTAGCCGGACGCGTACGCGCGCTGCTCCCAGTGGCTCTCGACCCACGTGCCATCCGCCGCCCAGCCGCCGGGGACCCAGATGTTCTGGGCGTAGCTGGTCGGGATCCACTGGTAGGCCCAGTAACCCTCGGTCACGCACTGGCGCGGTGCAGCATAGAAGACCGGTGGGCTCACGAACACGAAGCCGGGCCGGTGGTGACCGTGCCGGCGACGATGGTCGGGTCCGTGCTTGTCGCCCTTGTCGGGTGCCACGCCGTGGCGCGGCAGGCGCTCCCGAGGCGGATTGGGCACGATGTTGGGCCCGTGGGGGACGATGGGACCCACTCGCGGGACGATGGAGCTTCCGCGCGGAATGATGGAGCCGCGGCGAAGATCGGACGCCTGCGACGGCGCCGCCGCCAGGAGCACGGCAAGAGCCAGGATCAGCGCGGCCAGCCTTCTCACCATGATTGCCGTTCGACGGCGGTCCGCCGGCGCCTATTCATATCGGGGTCCCGCTCCTCGTCAGGAACCGATCCGCGTCCGGACCGCCTCCCACATGAGCTCGGCCCAGCGGGCGTAGCCCAGGTCCGACGGATGGTACCCGTCGAGCGCGAGCAGCTCCGGACGGCCCGGGACCTCGCGGCGGCTCGCCGCGTAAAGGTCGACCACGATGGCCCCGTGGCGGTCGGCCACGGCGGCAAGCGCCTCGTTGAACTCCGTCGAGAGCCGGCCCACGAGCGCGGCCGTCTCGCCGCGGAACCGCGGGGTCACCGCAAGGTCGGGGAGCAGGTTGATCACGATGACGGCGTCCGTCTCCCCGGCCAGCCGGCCGAGGATCGCCTCCATGTTCTCGGCGTACTGACCGACCGGGACGCGGGACGTGATGTCGTTCGGGCCGACCGAGACGGTCAGGAGGTGAGGCTTCAGCTCGACGGCGCGCTCCAGCTGCCGTCGAAGGACGTCCCGGGATGTCGCGCCGCCCACGCCGAGGTTCTCCATGCGCGCGTTCGGATAGCGCTCGCGCAGCCGCGCGAAGAGACGGCTCACGTAGTTGGTCTGGCGGTTGGTCGCGCCGATCCCCTGCACGGTGCTGTCGCCGAGGGCCACGTACACGACCTCGGCGTTGCGGTCGGCGGGCAGCATCCGGGTGTCGGCGGTGCCCATCCACGAGCAGCCCGTCGTCAGCACGAGCGTGGCGAGGGCGACGAGCCAGGTGGTCACCACTTCGAGGCTTCCTCGAGCGTCCGCCGATACCACGGCGCATCGGGGAAGGTGATCGGCCGCACGGCGGGGAGCGTGACCCCGGCACCGCGATACGCCGCCACGTACTCACGCGCCGCCTCCGGCGAGCCCAGGCCGCCGAGCGCCTCCGCCATCGCCGGCGAAACCGCTCCCTCGCGGTCGAAGGCGGCCAGCTCGTCGCCCAGCCCGGCGGTCTGGAGCATCGCGCGGTAGAACGGCAGCGTCGCGTAGCGCGCGAGCTCGCCCCGGAAGGCGGCGAGGGCGGCGGCGCGATCCTCCGTGACGGCGAGCGGCACGGCGGCGACGATGTCGAAGCCGTCGAGCGCGTGGCCCGCCCGGCGGCGGCCCCGCGCGATGGCCGGCAGCGCCACCTCGCGCACGTACCGTGGCGGGCACAGCCACAGGACGACGCCGTCCGCGATCTCGCCGGCCAGCTCCAGCATCTTCGCCGAGAGGGCGGCGAGGTAGATGGGCGGCGCCGGCGGACGTCGCGGAACGGCCATCGCCCACCGCGCGCGGTAGTGGCGCCCGCTGAAGTCGCTGCCCTCGCCGAGCGCGCCGCGCAGGACGGCCACGTACTCGCGCATCGCGGCCAGCGGCTCGACCACGCGCAGACCGAGCATGTCCTCCATCGACGCCGCGTGACTGACGCCGATGCCGAGGCGGAAGCGTCCAGCGGTCATCTCGTTCAGCGTCAGCGCCGCCTGCGCCATCGCCACCGGGTGGCGCGGGTAGATGGGCACCACGCCGTTGCCGAGGCCGATGCGCGTGGTGACCGCGCCGTACGCGGCGAGGACGAGGAAGGAATCGCGACCGAGCCCGTGGGTGACCCAGACGCTGTCGTAGCCGAGCCGCTCGCACGCGCGGGCGAGATCGGACGCGGTGGCGAGATCGACGCCGGGATTGAGATACGCGGCGAGTGCCATACGGTCAGTGTACTGAACGCCGGAAGATGCTCACCTCCATGGCGTCGTCGCCGACCGGGATCTCGCGGCTCGCGTA
>DASUPA010000422.1:0-6645 GCA_036276335.1 Candidatus Methylomirabilota bacterium
GCGACAGCTCACCGGGGCGCGGGTGGCATATCCGTTGCTCTTGTGGGGTCCCCGACGCTCGTCGTCGGTTGAGCGAGCAGTTTCTCAAGGAGGGGTCGATGAAGAAGATGATGACAACGCTCTCGTTCATTCTCGCCGTTGCGCTGGCGCTGGGGCCGTGGGCGGCCACGCTCGCGGAGGCGCGTGGCGGCGGCGGGCCGTCGGGTGGCGGCGGCGCCCCCTCGGGTGGCGGCGCGCCGGCCGGCGCGGCCCCGAGCGCCAGCCCTGGCGACGACGGGCCCACGAGCACCTCGTCGAGCAGCGGGAGCCCGAGCTCGAGTACGGGCGTGGGCAACCCGAGCACCTCGCTCTGGGGCGCCATGCCGGCCGCGTCCCCACGACTCACGTCGAGCGAGCCCCGGACGGTGACCGGCGAGGTCCTGCATATCGACCGGACGACGGGGATGTTCAGCCTGAAGACACAGCAAGCCGGCACGCTGCGGCTCCAGACCGCTCCGTCGGCGCTGGCCGGCGTGAGAGAGGGCGACCAGATGACGGTGCAGATCGGAGTCACTCCCACGCGCTAGTCCCGGGTGGCGCGGCCCGTCGCAAGGCGGGCCGCGCCTCTCGCTCGCCGCTCCCCCGGCCTCTCGCGCCGGGTTCGCTTGCCCCGCCCTGATATACTCACGCCACTTTCCGGCGGGTGGCGGAGGCCTGAATGCTCCGATTCGTTCTGTCCCGCTTCGGCCAGACGATCGCCGTGCTGCTGATGGCATCGGTGATCATCTTCGCCCTCATGCGCCTGATCCCCGGGGACCCCGTCCTCATGCTGCTCGGCGACGATTTCTCGCAGGACGCCTACGAGCGCATGCGCGCCAAGCTGGGCCTCGACCGGGGGCTCGTCGTCCAGTACGTCCTCTGGCTCCGCAGCGTGCTCCAGGGGGATCTCGGCGACTCCATCCTCCAGCACCAGCGCGTGAGCATCCTGGTGTGGGAGGCCTTCGTGCCGACGCTCGTGCTGGTCGTGGCCAGCGTGATCGTCGGGATCCTCATCGCGCTGCCGTCCGGCATCGTGGCCGCCATGCGCAAGGACAGCGCGTGGGATTACGGCTCGATGGGCTTCGCCATCTTCGCCTACTCGATGCCCTCCTTCTGGAAGGGCATCCTGCTCATCTGGATCTTCAGCGTTTACTTCGGCTGGTTCCCGGCCATGGGCTACGTCGCCCCCTGGGTCGACTTCGGGGACGCCCTCTGGAAGCTCGTGCTCCCGGCCATCACGCTCGGCACCTTCTTCTCCGGCCTCGTCGCGCGCATCATCCGCTCGAGCCTCCTCGAGGTCCTCGAGGCCGACTACATCAAGGCCGCGCGCGCCAAGGGCGTGCGGCAGGCGGCGCTCGTGTACCGCCACGCGCTGTCCAACGCGCTGATCCCGGTGGTGACGGTGATCGGGCTCCAGTTCGGCGCCCTGCTCGGCGGCGCCGTGCTCACCGAGACGGTGTTCGCCATTCCCGGCATGGGCCGGCTGACCGTCACCGCGATCCTGAACCGCGACTACGCGGTGGTGCAGGGCACCATCCTGGCCGGCGTGTTCCTCGTCGTGCTCGTCAACCTGGCCGTCGACCTCACCTACGCCTTCCTCAATCCCAGGATCCGGGTGGCCTGACGTGGCGCGCCAGCTGGACGTCGGCGACCTGCCCATCCCGTCCAGCGTCGCGGGCGCGGAGGCCGCCACACCGGGGACGCGCGCGGCCCTGCGAGTCTGGTGGCGCCGCTTCGCCCGGAACCGCGGCGCGGTCTTCGGCCTGGCCGTGCTCGTCGTGATCCTGGTGCTGAGCGTCTTCGCCCCGCTGCTCGCCCCGTACGATCCCATCGCGCAGGGCGTGGGCCCCGCCCTCGCCGGGCCGTCGCTCGCCCACTGGGCCGGCACCGACTCCTTCGGGCGCGACATGCTGTCGCGCATCATCTACGGCGCGCGCATCGCCCTCGTGGTGGGGGTGGTCTCCGTCGTGCTCGCGATGCTGGTCGGCGTCACGCTCGGCCTGGCCGCCGGCTACTACGGCGGCTGGCTCGACATCGTCGTGATGCGCGTGATGGACGCGCTGTTCGCCTTTCCGATCATCATCCTCGCCATCGCCATGATGGCCGTCATGGGCTTCGGCGTGCTCAACGTCATCATCGCCGTCGCCGTGGGGTTCATCGCGCCGTTTGCGCGCGTGACGCGCGCCGACGTGCTGGCCGTCAAGGAGGAGCCGTACGTGGAGGCCGCCCGCCTCGCCGGCGTGTCGGGTCCGGCCGTGATCGTCCGGCACGTGCTGCCCAACGTGATGGCGCCGATCATCGTGCAGGCGGCGCTCCGGGTGTCGGGCGCCATCATCACGGAGGCCGGGCTGTCCTTCCTCGGCCTGGGCCCGCCGCCGCCGACGCCGGTGTGGGGCTCGATGATCGCCGAGGGCCGCAACTTCATCGTGATGGCGCCGCACGTCTCGACGTATCCCGGGATCGCCCTGATGATCGCCATCGTCGGCCTCAACCTCCTCGGGGACGGGCTGCGCGACACGCTCGATCCGAGGCTGCGCCGGTGACGGACGAGGCCCTTCTCGAGGTGCGCCACCTCACGGTGGACTTCGAGGCCGACGGCCGGCGCCTGCGCGCGGTCGACGACGTCTCGTTCACCGTCCGCCGCGGCGAGATCGTCGGGCTGGTGGGCGAGTCGGGCGCGGGAAAGTCCCTCACCTCCGAGGCCATCCTCCGGCTGATCCGCTGCCCGCCCGGCCGCCTCGGCGGCGAGGTCTGGTTCCGGGGCCGGAACCTCCTCGAGCTCGACGAGGCCGAGCTGGCCCGCATCCGGGGCAAGGACATCGCGATGATCTTCCAGAACCCCGCCGGCTCGCTGAACCCCGTGTTCCGGGTCGGCGACCAGCTCCACGAGGCGATGGCCCTTCACCTCGCCGAGCCGGGCCGGACGCTGCGCGCCCGCGCGGTGGAGATCCTGACCCGCGTCGGCATCCCGTCGGCGGCGGCGCGCATGCGCGACTACCCGCACCAGTTCAGCGGCGGCATGGCCCAGCGCGTGATGATCGGCATGGGGATGTCGTGCGTGCCGAGCCTCCTGATCGCCGACGAGCCGACCACCGCGCTCGACGTGACGATCCAGGCCCAGGTGCTGGCGCTGATCCGCCGGCTCGCGCGGGAGACGGGCGCCGCGGTGCTCCTCGTGTCGCACGACCTCGGAATCATCTCGCAGATGTGCGACCGGGTGATCGTCATGTACGCCGGCCGGATCGTCGAGGAGGCGGCGATCGCCGCCGTGTTCCGGTCGCCCGCCCACCCCTACACCCGGGCGCTCGTCGACTGCCTGCCGCGCGTCGAGGGCGGCGAGCGTCTCGGGACGATCGCGGGCGTGATGCCGGGCCTCCGCGCGCTGCCCCCGGGCTGCCGGTTCCACCCGCGGTGCCCGGCCGCCGAGCCGCGCTGCACCGTCGAGGTGCCCGTGCTCCGCACGCTCGGCGCGAGCCACCGTGTCGCGTGTCACCTGGCCGGCAACGGCGCGGCGCCGGCGCCCGAAGAGCGGCGCCCGTGAGCGCGCTCCTTGCCGTCGACGGGCTCGTCAAGCACTTCCCCGTGCGCCAGGGGCCGGTGGCTCGCCTGCTCGGGCGACCCGGGCGCGTGGTCCGGGCGGTCGACGGCGTGTCGTTCGCGATCGCACCGGGCGAGACGCTCGGGCTCGTCGGCGAGAGCGGCTGCGGCAAGACGACGACCGGCCGGCTCGTGCTCCGGGCCATCGAGCCGACGGGCGGGCGGATCCGCTTCGACGGCGAGGACATCACCGCGCTGGCTCCCCGCGCGCTCCTGCCGTTCCGGCGGAAGGCGCAGATCGTGTTCCAGGACCCGTACACGTCGCTGAATCCGCGCATGACGGTCGGCCGCATCGTCGGCGAGCCCATCCGCGTCCATCGCCTCGCCGCCCGCGCGGAGGTCCCCGAGCGCGTGGCCGCCCTGCTCGAGATGGTCGGCCTCCAGCGCGAGCACGCCGAGCGCTATCCCCACGAGCTCTCGGGCGGCCAGCGGCAGCGGGTCGGGATCGCCCGCGCGCTCGCCGTGGGGCCGCGGCTCGTCGTCGCCGACGAGGCCGTCTCCGCGCTCGACGTCTCCGTGCGCGCGCAGATCCTGAACCTGCTCATCGCGCTCCGCGAGCGCCTCGGGCTCGCGTTCCTCTTCGTCTCCCACGACCTCGGCGTCATCCGCTTCATCAGCCACCGGGTGGCCGTCATGTACCTCGGACGGCTCGTGGAGGTCGCGCCGGCGGCGGAGCTGTTCCAGCGTCCGCTGCACCCGTACACCCAGGCGCTCCTCGCCGCCATTCCCACCATCGGCGACGGGACCGCCTCCATCTTCGATCAGCCGGGCCGCATCATCGAGGGCGAGCTCCCGAGCCCGATCGACCTGCCGCGCGGCTGCCGGTTCGCCAGCCGCTGCCCGCACCGGATGGTCCGCTGCGGGGAGGTGGAGCCCGCGCTCGCCCCGGCCGCGCCCGACCACGCCGTCGCGTGCCACCTGTACAGCGACGCTGACCAAGGAGGACCCGCATGAAGAGTCGAGATGGGTTCGAGACCGTCAACGAGATGCTGCGCGAGGAGGTCCACCGGCGCCAGGTGCTCAAGGCGCTCGGCTGGTCGGCCGTCGGGCTCGCCGGGGCGCTGCCGCTCGGGGTACCGCGGCCGGCGAGCGCCCAGAAGCCCAGGTACGGCGGCACGATCAAGATCGGCAGCTTCCAGAACATCGACACGCTCGATCCGCACCAGACGACGTTCATCACCGCCTGCGCCATCCACAACAACATCTACAACGGGCTGCTGAAGATCACCTCGCCCGACGGCAAGGGCGTCGAGTTCAAGCCCGAGCTCGCCCGAGAGTGGGAGATCCAGGGCGATCGGGTCCACGTGTTCCGCCTCCACAAGGGCGTCACCTTCCACGACGGACAGCCGTGCACCTCGGCCGAGGTGAAGGCGAGCCTCGAGCGCGTGAAGGACAAGGCGCAGTCTCCGATCCACGCCTGGAAGCTCGCGCTCCTGGAGCACATCGAGACGCCCGACCCGCTGACCGTGAAGCTCCACTTCGCGACGCCGTACCCCTTCCTCCGCGTCGCGCTGACCGGATCGACGGGCCGGGCGGGCACGATCGTGAGCGCCAAGGCGGCCAAGGAGAAGGGCAAGGCCTTCGGGCGCAGCCCCGTGGGCACCGGGCCGTTCAGGTTCGTCGAGTGGAAGGAGGGCGACTACATCCTGCTCGAGAAGAACCCGAGCTACTGGGACACCGACGGCGGCAACAAGCTCCCCTACCTCGACAAGGTCCTCATCAAGTTCATCATCGAGCCCTCGACGCTGGTGGCGGCCGTCAAGACCGGCGAGGTGGACGGCATCAACAACGTGGCGCCGCAGTTCGTGGGCGAGCTGCGCCGCGATCCCAAGCTCAACGTCTTCACCGCCGTCGGCGGCAACTGGCGCTGCCTGCACTTCAACCTCGCCAAGGAGCCGTTCAACGACGCCCCGCTCCGCAAGGCCGTGGCCTTCGCCATCGACCGCAAGGAGATCGTGGAGAAGGTGGAGTTCGGCGAGGCCATCGTGGCCCACGGGCCGATCTCGCCCCCGATGGGCGGCTTCTACGATCCCGCCTTCGAGACCGGCAAGAACGGGCAGTACTTCGACCTCGAGCAGGCGAAGGCGCTCATGAAGCAGTCCAGGCACGCCGGCGGGGTGGACGTGACGCTGCTGGCCGGAAACGCGGGCACCATCCCCCGCCAGGCCGAGATGCTCCAGGCACAGCTCGCCAAGATCGGCGTCCGCGTGAAGATCGAGATCGCCGACGCGCCGACGTTCCGGCGGCGGTGGCTGCAGGAGCGGCAGTGGGACATGGTGTCGCTGCAGTGGGACGCCGACCTCGATCCCGACGAGACGATCTACCCCGAGCTGCACTCGGGCGAGGCCTGGAACGCCGGCAAGTGGGTCAACAAGGACTTCGACCGCGCCGTGGAGTCGGCGCGCGCCGAGGCCGACGCGAAGAAGCGGAAGAAGTTCTACGACGACGCCGTGAAGGCCATCGTGGCCGACGCGCCGGTCGCCATCATCCTGCACGCCAACGAGCAGAAGGTCTTCGCCAAGCACGCGAAGGGCTTCCAGATGATCCCGGCCGGCCTCATCAACATGCACGGCGTCTGGCTCGAGAACGCATGATCCGCGCTCGGCCGGCCGGACGGGCGGCACCCGTCCAGCCGGCCGACGCGGGGCCCCATCCCCCGCAGCTCCTGCGGCGTGCTTCCTACGGCGTGCCGCCCGGCCTGACCACCGTGTAGAGCATGCCGTCGAACCCGGTGCTCGCCTGGCCCTGGAGCTGGAAGGCGGGCGGGGTCAGCAGTGCGCTCAGCGCCTCGGCGCACGACGTTCCTTCCGCGGGGCATGTCACACCGGCGCCCGGGCTCGCCTGGCAGCCGGCGACCTCGAGTTGCGCCGGCGGCAGGGGCTAGGGGCCAGGTGGAGGCATGGCCGGCCTCATCAACATGCACGACGTCTGGCTCGGCCAGGCTTGACATCCGAGCGCGGCTCCGGCGGACCCGAGAGGACGGCGGCCGTTCCGGCTAGCGGCGCCGCACGGCGCGCACGTACACGACCA
>DASUPA010000423.1:0-5694 GCA_036276335.1 Candidatus Methylomirabilota bacterium
CAGCGGCGCCGCCGAGCGTCCGAGGACCTCGGCGGGGACGACCGCGACCGCCGACACGGCGACCCCGACGTACACGAGCGTGGTGACGCCGAGCGAGGCGAAGAGCGCCCGCGGCAGATCGCGCTCGGGCGACCGCATCTCCTCGGCGAGGTTCCCGAGCTCGTCGAAGCCCAGGTACGCGAAGAAGATCAGCGCCGCGGCGCCGAAGATGCCGTCGAGGCCGCTCGCCGGGAGACGCAGGTCGACCTGCGCCCACGACGGCGCCCCGACCGCGATGACCAGGAGGAGGCCGGCCGCCTCCACGAGCGTGAGCGCGATCGCAATCGCGACCGACCGGCCGATGCCCGCGTACATCGCCACGCCGGCCGCGACCACGAGGCCGGCGGCGCCCAGGCCGGTCGGTGTGCCGAGCAGGTGGCCGAGGTAGCCGCCGAAGGCGAGCGCGACGGACGCCGCGGCCGCGACGTCGCCCACGAGCATCAGCCACCCCGCGATGAAGCCGACGTCGTCACCGAAGGCGAGCGCCGTGTACTGGAACTCGGGCGAGGCCTTCGGGCGCATGGCGCCGAGGCGCGCGTACGAGTACGCGGTCAGCGCCGCCACCAGTCCGGCCAGGACGAAGGACAGCCACAGGGCCGATCCCGCGAGAGCCGCCGCGGGTCCGATCAACGCGTAGACGCCGGCGCCGAGGATGACGCCGACGCCGGTGAGGCTCACCTGCCAGAAGCCCAGCGTGCGCCGCAGCGCCACCGGCCTCGGGTGATCGCGCGAACCGCCGGTGGTCATCGATCGCCCGGGATCGGCCCACCCCGACCGGGGCGCTGACGCCCCAGCCCGACCGGGGAGTCTGTCGTGTAACCTCGCGTCGCTCCGCGCGTTCGCCCTGGCACCGCCGTTGCTCTTATAGCACGCGAGCGCGGTCGGCCGGACCGCCGAGGAGGCCGTCAATGACGCCCAGGAAGATTCTCGTGCCGCTCGATGGCTCGCCCCTGGCGGAATCCGCGCTCGCGGACGCCGTCGACATCGCCGTGCGCCACGGCGCCACGCTGGTCCTGCTGCGCGCCGCCTACGCGACGGCGCTCCCGGCGGTCGATCCGGTCGACAGCCAGGTGACCGTGGTGCGCGAGGCGGAGGCCTATCTCGCCGACGTCGCCGCCCGCGCGCGCGCCGCCGGCGTGACGGACGTGGAGACGTCGGTGTGGTACGCGGCCGCGGCCGATGCGATCGTCGAGGCCGCCCGCATGCGGGAGGTCGACCTCATCGTGATGAGCACGCACGGACGCACGGGGCTCCACCGGCTCATGCTCGGCAGCGTGGCGGAGAGCGTGCTGCGCAGCACGAACACCCCGATCCTGATGCTCCGCGCGCACGGGGCCACAACGACGGCGCCGGCCGCGGCGGCGCCGTCCGAGCACGAGGTGGCCCATGTATAAGCGCGCCCTCGTCCCGCTGGACGGCTCCCCGCTCGCCGAGGGCATCATCCCGTTCCTGCTGAAGATCGCCGGGCCCCTCGACATGTCGATCCGGCTCGTTCGCGTGCTGGAGCCCGTCTCGCACGCCGTCGGAGACGGCATGCGCCCGAGCCTGATCGTGGATCCGGAGACGCGTCGGCGGGAGGCCGAGGAGTACCTCGCGACCAACGCCGCCTCGCTCCGCGCGCGTGGCGTGGACGTCTCGTGGGAGGTTCGCAGCGGGAGGCCGGACGAGGAGATCCTCGACGCCGCGCGCGCGAGCGGCGCCGATCTGATCGCCATGAGCACGCATGGGCGCAGCGGACTCGGGCGCCTCCTCTTCGGCTCGGTCGCCGAGCAGGTGCTGCGCCGCGCCGAGGTTCCCGTCTTCCTGATGCGTCAGACGGAGAGCCGCCTGCGGAGCGACGGCGGAGAGGTCCGCACCCCGAACGCGGCGCCCTGACCGGGCGCCGCGCCCGGCGGAGCCGCCACCGGTCACGCGCTCGCGCCGGCGTCGTCTCGTGCTTCCCTTCCGGCGCGTGATCCGCGCCCCAGGACCAGGCCGAGCGACAGGAGCGCGGGCAGGGCGCCGGCCGCGGCCAGCATCCAGTCCTCCGGGTGCAACGGCGCCAGGTGCAGCGCCCGCGCGAGCGGCGGTGTCTGCACGAGGAGGATCGCGGAGGCCACCGTCGCGGCCGACACGAGCCAGGCCGCCCGCGTGCCGAGCCGGCTCAGCGCCGCGGTCAGGCCTGCGCTCGCCAGCGCGAGCGTCGCCAGGGCCGCCGCCCGCGCGTGCTCGGTCCCCTCCGGCGCACCCACGCTCCGCACGTAGGCGAGGATCACGGTCGCGGTGATGATCCCGCCGACCAGCGCCATGAGGGCCCACTCGCGACCGCGGAACAGGACGACTCGCTGCGGTGCGATGACACGGCGGAGGGGCCCGGCCGGCAGCTCCTGGAACACGAGCAAGGCCGAGGGATGGATGATCAGCTCGATCCACACGATGTGCACGGGGAGATAGAGCAGCGGATAGCCGAGCAGCGGAATCGCGAGCGCGGAGACGACGAACGGCGCGTGGATCATGAGCAGGTACTGGAAGCTCGTCCTGAGATTCGTGAAGAGCTGCCGCCCCTCGGCGATGGCGCCGACGATCGTGCGGAAGTTGTCGTCCAGCAGCACGATGGCGGCCACCTCGCGGGCGCTCCGGGTCCCGCGCTCCCCCATCGCGATCCCGACGTCGGCCGCCTGGAGCGCCGGCACGTCGTTCACCCCATCGCCCGTGACTGCCACGATCTCGCCGGCCGCCTGGAGCCCTCGCACGAGCGTCAGCTTCTGTGACGGCGTGGCCCTGGCGATGACGTCGACCTTCGTGAGGCGCTCCGCCTCGCCGCGCGCCGCCAGCTGTTCCATCTCGTCACCGGTCACCACGCGCGGCGCCGGCCCGCCGAGGCCGATCTCGCGCGCCACCGCGCCCGCCGTCGCCGGATGGTCCCCCGTCACCATGATGGCGTGGATGCCGGCGCTGCGGCAGGCGCGGACGGCCTCGGGCACGCCCTCGCGCACGGGGTCCTCGAAGGCCAGCAGCCCGGCCAGCCGGAATCCAGCCGCCGGCTCGCCACCGGCGCCGCCCGGCAGCGTCGTCGGCTGCCACGCGCACGCGAGAACCTTGTGCCCTTCGCCGGCGAGGACCGCCACCTCGTCGGCGGCGCGGGAGCGCTCGGCGTCGCTCGCCTCGCACATCGCGAGGATCGTCTCGGCCGCGCCCTTGGTGAGGGCGAAGACGGCGCCGTGCTCGTCACGAACGATCGCCGTCTCCCGCTTGCGGCCCTCGGTGAACGGGAACGTGGCCAGGCGCTCGACCCCGTCGAGGCGCATCGCCAGCGCTCCCGCTCTCAGGAAGACCGCGCCGTCGAGCGGATCTCCGCTCTCGGCACGCGAGGCGAGCGCCGCCACGCGGAGCAGCGCCGCGTCGTCCAGCCCGGACGCCGGCCGGAGATGCGTCAGGCGCAGCCGGCCCTCGGTGATGGTTCCGGTCTTGTCGGAGCAGATGGTGGTGACGCGCCCGATGTTCTCCACGGACACGGCTCGCCGCACCAGCGCCTGGCGCCGCGCCAGCCGGAACACGCCGACACCGAGGAAGAACGTGAAGATGACGGGAAACTCCTCCGGCAGCGCCGCGACGGCGAGCGTCACCGCGCTCACCAGGGCGTCGACCCAGCCGTAGCCCTGACGCAGACGGACCGCGGCCAGGATCACGCAGATCACCGCGGCAATGGTGAGCAGCATCCCGACGAGGTGCTTGATGGCCGTCTGGAGCGGAGTCGGCGCGCGCTGTCCCCGCACCGCCGACCGGACGATCTCGCCGTACAGCGTCTCGCCCCCCGTGAAGACGATCCGCACGAGCGCCTCGCCCGTCAGCAGGCGCGTCCCCGCGAACCCCCAGTGCCGTGTCTCGACGAGCAGCTCGTCTCCCCGGGCGGCGGGGTGCTCGAGCGCGTGCTTCGAGACCGGATACGCCTCACCGGTCAGCGTCGACTCGTCCGCCTGGAGCTCGGCGCCGGCGACGACGAGGCCGTCGGCGGGAAACGGCTCGCCCGAGCCCACGATCGCGAGATCGCCCGGGACCACGTCGAGCGCACTCACCTCGACGCGGCGGCCGTCGCGAACGACGAGCGCGCGCTGGGCGAGTCGCGTCCGGAGCCCCTCGGCGGAGGCCTGACTGCGCCGGTGCAGGAAGAAGTCCATTCCCACCAGCGGCACCAGGGCGACGGCCAGGATCACCGCCTCGCCGGTCTCGCCGACGACGGCATAGAGCACGCTCGTCGCGGCCAGGAACCAGAGCATCGGATCCGTGGCGGTGTCGCGGACGAGGTCCCACCACCGGGAGGGAGGCGTCTCGACGATCGCGTTGGCACCGTACTGCTGCCGCCGCTCGCGCGCCTCGACGGCCGTCAGTCCGCGGTCGGATCCGAGCACGTCCCGTAGCCGCGCGAGCGGAGCCGGGCGTCGCGTCACGCCGCCAGCCGCGCCTTGATCTCCCGGCCCACGAGGATGGCCGCGGAATAGAGGACCATGGTCAGAGCTCCGCCCTCCCTTCCCGCACGTCCCGGGCGATCAGCCACGAGACCGGCGCGACACGGCTGTACCACGGCCACGTCGTCTCGTTCGAGTGGCAGTCGGAGCAGGCCCGTCGCGGCACCGCCTTGACCTCCGGCGGGGCGGGGATGTCCGCGGTGCATGCGCGCCCTCCTCTGCCGATCTCCCACCCGGATCATATCCACGCGCCCGGCGCCCGTCCGTGAGGTGGCGACGAGCTTCCGATGGCGCCGCCCGCGCGCTACCGCGACGCGCCCGCGCCCCGCGCTGCGGCGAAGTATTTCCGGGGGCGCCGGGCGGCGTCGCGGCTCGCGCCGACGGTCTCCCGCACGCGGCGCTGCAGGCGCTCGAGCGCTTCGCGCAGCGCGAGCGCGCCCGACGTTCCCCGCCCGGTCACGTGGATGGGCGCCCGGCGGCTCAGGCGGACGTCGATCGTGCATCGCGTGTCCACGCCGCCCTTCGGGCCGTTCTCGTCCGAGAAGGCGACGCGGCAGTCCCCGACCGCTCCCCGTGCGGGTGTGAGCGCCGTCCGGACGCGGCGTAGCAGGCGCAGACGCGCCGCCGTCGATCTGGGAATCCCGACGATCTCGATCTCCATGGACCCTCCTCGGTTCAGGGCAAGAACGTGATGCAGGAGCTGGACGTGCCGCGCGCCTTCGCTCGCCGGCCCAGCGATCCGACGGCCGCGGGGGCGCTCGCGAGGACGCCGAGCGTGGCGAGCAGCGCGACGCGCGTCCGTGCGCCACTCACCGCGCCGCCCCGTGCGGCGACCGCGCCCCGCCTGGGGCTGGCCGGCCCCAGCGGCCCGGCCGTCGTCCCGGGCAGGGCGCGTCGTGTGACGCTATCCGGCCTTGATCGGGATCGTCGTGCCCTTCGCCGTCGCCGACTTCGGCAGCGTCACGGTGAGCACGCCGTTCTTGAAGCCGGCCGTCACCTTCGAGGCATCGACGGAGGTCGGCAGCCGCACCGCCCGCAGGAAGGCGCCGTAGCTGCGCTCGACGCGGTGGAACTGCTCGTCCTTCTCCTCCTTCTCCTGGCTCTTCTCGCCCTTCAGCATGAGCAGATCGCCCTGCAGGGAGAGCGAGATCTCGTTGGGCTCGACGCCGGGGAGCTCGGCCTTCACCAGGACGGCCTCCTTCGTCTCCGA
>DASUPA010000424.1:0-7272 GCA_036276335.1 Candidatus Methylomirabilota bacterium
GAGCGAGAGGAAGTACCAGGCGGTGATCGTCCACCGCCGGGTGGCCGTGATCCAGAAATCGCTCACGCGGCCCGTCACCAGCGCCGCCACGGCAAAGGCGAAGGGCACCGTGAAGCCCGTGAACCCCAGGTAGAGCGCCACGGGGTGGGTGATCATGCCGGAGTCCTCGAGGAGCGGATTCAGCCCCCGCCCGTCGGCCGGCACCGGCGCCAGGCGCTCGAAGACCGGCGCCGGCACCGTCATCACGAGGAGGAAGAAGGCGAGCACCCCCAGCATGACGGCGAGCACCCAGGGATAGAGCTCGCGGGCGTTCCGCCGGTGGCGCAGGACGACCAGGAGCGTGTAGCTCGCCAGCATCCATGCCCAGAGGACGATCGACCCCTCGAGCGCGCCCCACACCGCCGTGATCCGGTAGTAGAACGGGGTGCCCAGGTTGGTGTTCATCGCCACGTAGCGCACCGAGAAGTCGAAGGTCAGGAACGCGTAGACGAGGAGCGCCAGGCAGCCGGTCAGGATCGCGAAGACCGCGAGCGCCGCGTGCTGCGCCGACTCCACGAGCGCGGGGCGGGCGGTGCGCGCGCCGGCCGCGGCCGCGGCCGCGCCGATCACCGCGAGCGCGAGCGCGACGAGGAGCGCGCCCGTGCCGAGCTCCGGGATCACCGTGAGGCGCCCTCGAGCGTCCGCAGCAGTTCCTTGTAGCCGGCGGCATCGGGATCGTGCGGCGCCGTGTACTCCTCGGAGTGCTTGGCCATGATGTGCGTGGACTTGAAGTAGCCCTCGGTGCTCCACGAGCCCTCGACCACGGCGCCGCGGCCCTCGCCGAAGAGGTCGGGCGGGGCGCCCCGGTGCCGGACCGGGATCGTGCTCTTGCCGTCGGAGATGGTGAACGCGAGCTCGAGCGTGCGTGGCTCCCACGTGAGCGAGCCGGGGAGGACCATCCCGCCCAGCCGGTAGGCCTTGCCGGCCACCGGCGCCGCGCCGAGCTCCGACGGCGTGACGAAGTACACCACGGACTGCGTCACGCCGGCGTAGATCATGTACGCGAGCGCGGCCGCGATCACCAGCACGCCGACGACGAACTTGGGCTTCATGGGAGCGGGGGACGCGAGGCCGGTTCGCTGCGTGGGTGGCCTGGTCGCGATGGTTGCCGGCTGCGCTCCGCGGCTGTGGTGGCCTCGGCCGCGGCGCGGGGCGTCCGGGCGCGATCCTTGCCCGCGCGGTCGAGCTCCTGCTCCCGCCGGACGAGCCGGCGCCAGTAGAGGCCGAGCACGAGCGCGGTGAGGCCGTAGGCGGCGGCGACGAAGCCCCAGTTGTCGGGCATCACGCCAGCGCCTCCGCCTCCGCGCGCAGCAGCCGCACACGCTTGGCGACGAGGTACGCGTACAGCACCGTGAACGCGGCGAGGTTCACGAGCAGCGGCCACAGGATCGCCGCCGAGCCGGTGAACCCGCCGGGCTTCATGAGCGACGGCGGCTGATGGAGCGTCCGCCACCAGTACACGGAGAAGTGCACGAGCGGCATGTCGAGCGCCGCCACGATGCCGAGCACGGCGCAGTAACGGGCCGCGCGCTCGCGGTCCTCCACGGTCCCGCGCAGCAGGAGGTAGCCGAGGTACATCACGAAGAGGATCGCCACGCTGGTGAGGCGCGCGTCCCAGGTCCACCACGTGCCCCAGGTGGGCTTGCCCCAGATGGAGCCGGTCGCGATCGCGAGCCCGGTGAACAGCACGCCCACCTCGGCGGAGGCGTGCGCCAGCCGGTCGGCGCCGGGCGCGCGCCGAACGAGATAGGCGATCGAGCCGGCGGCCACGACGCCGAAGGCGAGATAGGCGACCCAGGCGAGCGGCGGATGGACGTACATGATCCGCTGCACGTTGCCCTGCGAGACCTCCCGCGGGGCCACGCCGAAGGCCATCACGAGCCCGAGCGCGAGCGCCGCCGAGGAGAGCCAGCCCAGGGTCCGCACCATCGCGCCTCAGCCCTCCAGGATCGCGTCGAAGGTCAGCACGCCGACCGCGAGGTAGACGACGTCGGCCGCCGCCAGCAGCTTCACCCAGTGGGCGACGGCGCCGAGCGGCTCGCCCGCGAGCAGCGCCTCGGTCGCCTTCACCGAAGCGAGGAGCACCGGCACCTGCACGGGCAGGAGCAGGACGGGAAACAGGACCTCGCGTGCCCGCACGTGCGCCGTCATGGCGGCGAACAGCGTGCCGACCGCCGCGAGCCCGAGCGTGCCGAGCGCGACGACGACGACGAGGCCGGGGAACGCGCGCCCGAGGTCGATGTCGAAGAAGACGACGAAGAGCGCGAGCACGAGGGTCTCGACCACCGCCATCAGGGCGAGGTTGCCGGCCAGCTTGCCGAGATACACGGCCGACTTGTCGCCCGGGGCCAGCAGGAGCCCTTCCCAGCAGTCGTGCTCGCGCTCGACCAGGAAGGTGCGGCCCAGCGCCAGCAGCCCGCTCAGGATGAAGCCGAGCCAGAGGACCCCGGGCAGCACGCCGGCCAGCCGCTCGCGGTCCGGGCCGAGGGCGAACTGGAAGACGAACAGCAGGAGCAGGGAGAAGAAGATCAGCGCGTTGAGCGTCTCCTTCGACCGCCGCTCCACGAGCAGGTCCTTCCACGCCACGGCGAGCGCCCGGCGCGCGAAGCTCACGCGCCCTCCTCGGCGTGGGCGGCGTACAGGCGCGGCACGTCGTCGGGGTCGAGCCCGGCGCGCGACGTGTCGAGGGCGATGCGACCGCCGGCGAGGATCGCGATGCGGTCGGCCACGCCGAGCTCGCGCCCGAACGAGTGCGTCACCATCAGCAGGGCGCCGCCACGGCCCTTGAACGCCTCCAGGTAGCCCTCGAGCCACTTCTTCGCGCGCTGGTCGAGGCCCGCGAACGGCTCGTCGAGCAGCAGCGCCGCCGGCCGCGCGAGCGTCAGCCGCGCCAGCGCCAGCCGCCGCTTCATGCCCGCCGAGAACGTCCGCACCCGCGCGCCGGCCGCGCGGTCGAGGTCGACCGCGGCGAGCGCGACGGCCCGCTCGTCGGCGGACGCGGGCTGCCCGTTCAGCGTCGTCCAGAACCGGAGGTTCTCGTCCGCGGTCAGGTCGTCGTAGACCCAGGCGCCGTGGCCGACGACGCCGATCAGCCGGCGCACCGCCTCGGCGTCGCGGACGCAGTCCCGCCCGGCCACCGAGGCGCTGCCGGCGGTCGGCCGCATCGCGGTCGCCACGATTTTCAGCAGGGTCGTCTTGCCCGCGCCGTTGGCGCCGAGGAGCGCGACCGCCTCGCCACGGCGCACCTCGAGGCTGACGCGGTCGAGGACCGCCTGGGCGCCGAAGAGCTTGCGGACGTCACGGACGCAAATGACGGAATCGGCTGTCATCTGTCGAACCGGTTCATTCTCCCTTGCCTCCCGGAGACGGTCAAGGAAGCCAGGCCGGCGCCGCGCTCGGCGGCGCCGAGGAATCGGTAGACGAGCACGAGCACGGCCACCATGTCGACGGCGCCGCCGAGGCCCCACATCAGCACCCCGCCGAGCGCCTGGTCGTCGATGGCGTCGTACGCGTAGAGCGGGCGCGCGGCCGAGACGAGGACCACGCCCAGCGCGGCGCTCTGGAAGGCGCCGAGCACGACGTAGACGATGCGGGCGCCCGCGGGCGCCGTCGCGCCGTGCGGCGCCGGATCGATCACGGGCCACCAGAACAGCACGGCGGTGCCGGCGAGCGCGAGATGCTCGATGTCGTGGAGGAGTCCGCTCGTGAGCGCGGCGTCGTAGAGGGCGGGGACGTGCCAGACCCACAGCGCGGCCGCGTGCGCGGTCCAGGCGACCGGCATGCGCGTGAGTACGCGCCAGGCGCGGCGACACGGCGAGCGCGCGCCCAGCACCCGCCCCGCCCCGCGCCGCGCCACCCGCGGCAGCGCCCAGAGGACGACGGACAGCGGATCGGCGAGCAAGATCGCGGGCACGCCGACGGCGACCAGCAGCAGGTGCTGCGCCATGTGCGCCGCGAACGACTCGTGCGCGGCCTCGTGAAGCCCGAGGAGCGCGACGGCGATCGCCCCCAGGCCGGCCAGCCCGAGCGCCAGCCGCGCCAGCAGCCGTGCGCGGCCGCGCGCGGGGTACCGGCGCGCGAGCCGCGTCCAGCCCGCGAGGTAGAGGGCGGCGGCGGCCGCGAGCGGCAGCGCGATCTCGGGGCGCCACGCGAGGCCGAGCGCGCTCACCATCCGAGCAGGGAGCCGGCGACGGTGTAGAGCGCCTCGCCGAGCAGGACGGCGAGGTTCACCAGCGCCAGTACGATGAGGATGCGCTCGGCGGACACGGCTAGTCGCCCAGGCCCGGACCCAGGCCGCCCCAGTGGGCGACCAGATACCAGACGCCCCAGACGGCGAGGATCGCGTAGACGACGAGAAGCCAGCGATTGACCCGACCGGCGCGGGTGCTGACCTCGCCGCCCGCGTAGTCGTGGACGCGGTCCTCGTCACGCATCGTCGATATCCTCCGCGCGAAGCACCTGGTGCCGAGCCGCCTCCGCGTCGGACAGGGCGCCGCTCGCGGCGCCCCAGACGAAGGCGCACAGCGCCGCCAGCCCCATCAGCGTGGCCACGACGAACTCGCCGACGGTCAGGTACTCGAGCATCGCCTCACTCCCTCATTCCGCGCGGCCACCGCCGCGAGCCCGTCGCGGCGGCGCGCCGGACCGGATCCGGCTCGAGCGCCTCCTCGGGGTTCCGCGCCGCCGCGTGGTTGAGCGCGGCCTTCGTCTCCGGCGACAGCGGCAGCGGGCGGCCGGTGAGCGGGTCGACCCACGCCGACAGCGACAGCACGTAGTAGGAGATCGCCCACCGCTCGCCATCGTCGAGGGTGTCCGCGAACGAGGGCATCGGCGTGCCGTCGAGTCCGGTCGTCAGCGTGCGATAGACGTCGGCGACGGTCGCGCCGCCCCTGAGCTCTCCGCGCGTGAAGTCGGCCGGCCGGATCGGACGGTCGAAGTCGTCCTTCAGGGTCGGCGCCGCGGGCCCGTCGCCCTTGCCGCTCTCGCCGTGGCACTCGGCGCACTTGGCCTGCGCGTAGAGCGCCTGGCCCCGCGCGAGCAGCGCCGGCGTCGCGCGCGGCGCCGGCGGGATGACCAGCGGCGGCTCCGGCGGATCCTCCTGCCAGCGCGGCGAAAGCGTCTTCAAGTAGGCGACCACGGCCAGGCGCTCCTTCTCGCCGACCTCGTGCCACGTGGGCATGGCCGTCCAGCGCACGCCGCGCGTGACGGTACGGACCAGGTCGCCGTCGGTGGGCAGTGCGCCGGACGGGGTCGAGCGAAACTTGAACACCCCCGCCGTAAAGTCGCGCGGCAGCGGCCAGAGGAACGTGGCGGCGGGTCCGGTGCCGTCGCCGCGCTCGCCGTGGCACCCGACGCAGTGGGCCAGGTACACCTCGCGGCCGCGCGCGCGGTAGACCTCCGTGTCCGGGACGCCCGTACCGGCGACCGCGACGGTCTGCGGCTCGAAGCTGTCGCGCCAAGCGCCGCGGTTGGTGCCGAGCTTCTGGAGATATTGCACGAGCGCGATCAGGTCGCGGGACGGCGCGATGAGGCGGATGACCGGGCCGCCGTCCCGGCGTCGGGGCTGAACGATTCCGCCCCCGGTGAGCGAGGTATCGAGGGTGGGTCGAGCGTCGACCGGGAAGCCCCCCCTGCCGGGACGGACGAACGCCTCCCCGGCCGCGTTGACGAACAGCGTGGCCGTGCGGTCGGCGCGCATGGTGAACCAGCGCCGGAGGGCCGGCGTGTCGGCCAGCGCGCTCGGGTCGGGCCCGGGCCCCAGCGGAACGTCGGCCACGTCGAAGAGCCAGCGGAAGCGCGGCATGATCGACTCCGGCACGGTGAGGCGCGGATCCCAGGTGTGAGCGTAGTGCCAGTCGTCGGAGTACTTGAGGCCGACGCGCGTGAGGTCGGGGCCGATCCGGCGCGTGCCGAGCAGATGCGGCTGGTCGTGGACGTACTCGCCGGCCTCGGAGACGGGGCCCCAGCGCAGCGCCTCGCCGGCCACCGGGCGTACGTACTGGCTGTGGCAGTACCAGCAGCCCTCGCGGACGTACACGGCGCGGCCGCGCTGCTCCTCCGCGGTGTAGTCGCCGGCGTCGTGGCGCACCCACTTCACGTCGCCGAGGTCCGTGCGCACGGCGCGCGTGACCCGCGCGGTGCGCGTCTCCGGCGCCAGCGCGGGCAGGAGCCCCTGCACGAGCATGGCGAGGCCGACGAAGCCGAAGCCGGCGATCCACGCCACGGTGGCGATGGACCTCACGCCGTTCTCCGCGTCATCGAGGTCCGCATGAGGTTGATCACCAGCAGCGACATGCCGACGTCCATCGAGATCCCCGTCAGGGTCCGCAGCCACCAGGAGGGCCTGATGGCGACCGTCGTGTCGACGAACTCGGCGCCGGCCATGAGCATGAATCCCTGCTGCAGCCCCTGCGCGGCCAGGATGACGGCCATGGAGCCGATTCCGAGCGTAATGAGCCAGTACGCCCAGTTGCCGAGGCGGAACGACCAGAGCGGCACGCCGGCGAGCCGGGGCCACACGTACACCGTGCCGGCGACCGCCCACAGGATGAACGTGCCGAAAATGGTCAGGTGCGAGTGAGAGACGACGAAGTCCGTGAAGTGCGTCGGCTCCTGGATCGAGCGGAGCGCCTCCATCGAGCCCTGGAAGCAGCCGACCAGGTACAGGACGGCCCCCGTGATCAGGAACTTCGCCGGCAGGTTCCGGCCGAACTGGTCCCAGTGCCCGACCATCGTCCCGAAGAAGTTCTGCAGCACCGTCCAGACCGGCACGATCAGCATGACGGACGACACGATGGCAATCGTCTCCGCCCAGTCGGCGATCGGCGAGTAGAGGTAGTGATGGATCCCGACGAACGGGTAGAAGAAGGCGAGCGACCAGAAGCCGATGAGCGACAGCTTGTGGCTGTAGATCGGCGCCCGCACACTGGCCGGCAGGAAGTAGTAGATCAGGACGTACCCGGCCGGGGTGATCCAGAGCCCGACGACGTAGTGGATGAAGAGGCCGTGCCAGGCCGCGTTGTTGATGCCGGGCAGGTGCGAGGGGCCGAAGGCCAGGAGGACGAGGTTCGCGTCCGTCCACACCAGCGCGGCGATGAGGTACCAGAGCGACACGTAGAGCGGGGTGTCCCGCCGCGTGCGGAGCGTCATGAGCATCTGCACGGTCACCACGACGATCACGCCGAGGATGACGAGCGTGTTGCCGAGCGGCAGCTCGCCCACCTCCCAGCCGCG
>DASUPA010000425.1:0-3773 GCA_036276335.1 Candidatus Methylomirabilota bacterium
GCCATCCACGGCCAGCTCCTTCGACAAGGCCACCGCCTCGCGCAGCGGCAGGCTCGGCTTCACGACGGCGCCGTTCGGCGCCGCCTCTGCGGTCAGGTTCTTCGCGGCCAGCCGCTCGTTCAGCTCGGCGGGCGACTGCCCGGAGACGATGACGTCGTACCGGTCGGCGCCGCTCGAAGGTACCGTGGTCGCCTTGGCCACGGTCGCCAGGCGGGCGCCCCGCACCCATTCGTCGACCGTGAACTTGTCCTCGCGCAGCCTGGCGGCGACCTTCTTCGCGGCCGCCGCATCCTTGAAGGCACCGACCTGCACGAACCACTGCCCGCCCGAGACGCGCCGGGCCGCGGGCGTCGTCGCCCTGGCCGTCATCGTGGCGGGCGGCGTCTGCGGCGGCTGCGCGACCGCCGGCTTCGATTCGGTCTTGGTGACCGGCTTCGGCGCCGGCGCCGACTCGACCTTGGCCGGCTCCGGCGTCGGTGTCGTCGGGGCGAGCGTCGATTCCTTCTTGTCCGTGCTGTCGAGGGGCGTGTCCGAGGCGGCGGATGCGGGCGGTGGTGTGGTCGTCGAGGGCGGCGTGCTCGGCGTCGGCGTGACGGCCGGAGGCGGAACCGGCGGCGGGCTCGGCGTCGCCACGGGAGCCGGTGCCGTCGCGCTCGCGCTCAGCTTCCCCGGTGGCGCGTTCATCGCATCGAGGATGAAGGGCACGGCCACCGCACCGATGACACCCAGAACGATGAGCACGAGCACTGCGCGGAACCACGTCGCCGCGAAAATCGACCGCGGCGCCGCTTCGTCGTACAGATCGTCGGGACCCTGATCGCGATCGCTGTGGTCAGCCATGCGGGCTATCGTAGCACGATGCTTGGGATTTCAGCCCTTTCTCCGGACCTCCGGGAGAAGACGAGGTCACCGATGAGCGCCTCGGCCGCTGCCCGGGTGTCGTTGGAGTCGACCATGAGGGCCAGCGTGCCGACCCGTGGCGCCGGCCGACCGAAGAGGGCGGCGTAGTCGTCGGCGACGTTCCGCTGGTACCGCTGCCAGAGGTCGAGCTTGCCGCCGCCCGACTCGACCACGATGATCCGCACGTTGGGCGCCCGGGGGTGCGTGAGCTGCGTGCCGACCGGCGCGCGGCTGTCCCAGACGTAGCCGATGACGTCGCTGGCCGAGCGCGGCGACGGCCACCGGGGGAAGACGACGTAGAGCTGCGCCGCCTGGTCGTCGCGGGCCGTGTCGCGGACATCGCCCGCGGGAGGAAGGCGCCTCACCTTCCACGACCACGCGAGGTAGGGAAAGGCGCCCAGGTCGACGACCACGTCCCGGTGGAGCGCGAACGACGCGCGCTCGCTGCGCAGGCGGACCGCCACGCGCCCGTCGCTCCGCACGAGGTCGACGGCCGCCTGGCCCGCGAACTCCTTCAGCTGCCAGCCACTGGGGACGCCGTCGGCGGGGAGCCGCGACGGCACGAGGTCGGCGACCGGAATGCGGATCCGGCCCGGGCTGTCGGCGATGCCGTCCGCGCCGTCCGGCGACGGCGCCAGCGTGGCGGCCACCGGCGCCGGCGACGAGGACGGCCGGGGACTGAGGAACACGACGCCGACCGCCCCGGCGAGCACGATCACCCCTGCGGTGACCATCCACAGCAGGGGCTGCGCGGGTCGACGTCCCGCCGTCAGCGCCGGGCCCTCGGCGCGGTCGGCTTCAGGCGACCGGCCTTGCGGAGCGACAGCCGCAGCGGAGACCCCTCGAAGCCGAACGCGTGGCGGAGGGACTTCGCCAGGTACCGCTCGTACGAGAAGTGGATCTCGTCCGGGCGGTTCAGGCGCACGGCGAAGGTGGGCGGCGAGGTGCTCACCTGCGACGCCGACTGGATGACGAGCGGGACCCCACGCACCGAGACCGGCCGACGCTCCAGCGCCTGCTGGAGCACGCCCGTGACCTCCGCCGCCGAGACGCGCCGGCGCGCCTGCGCCGCCACGCGATCAATCGTCTCGAAGAGCTCGCGGATCCCCTCGCCACGCGTCGCCGACGTGAAGACCACCGGCGCGTAGTCGAGGAACGACAGCCGGTCCCGGAGCTGGTCCACGACCTCGGCCTTCCGCACCATGCCGGGCGGCACCAGATCCCACTTGTTGACGACGATCACGATGGCGCGCCCGGCCTCGTGCGCATAGCCCGCGATGTGCGCGTCCTGCGCGGAGAGCCCCTCGGAGGCGTCGACGACGAGCAGCGCGACCTCCGAGCGGTCCAGGCTCTTGAGCGCCATGACGACCGCCAGCTTCTCGAGCGGCTCGGTGACGCGGCCCTTGCGCCGGATGCCGGCGGTGTCGACGATCACGTAGGGGCGCCCCTCGTAGGTGAACGACGTGTCCACGGCGTCGCGCGTCGTCCCCGGCTGGTCGTGCACCAGCACGCGCTCGGTGCCGGTCATGGCGTTCACGAGTGACGACTTGCCGACGTTCGGCCGGCCGATCACCGCCATCGCGATCGGCCGCGCCCCTCCCCGGCCGGCCGTCGGCGCCGGCGTGCGGTCGCGCAGGGCCTCCAGCATCTCGGCGACGCCCCGCCCGTGCTCGGCCGACACGCCGACCGGGTCGCCGACGCCGAGTCGGTAGAGCTCGGCGAGCATCGGCTCCTGCGCGCGGTCGTCGACCTTGTTGGCGACGAGCACCACCGGCTTGCTCGTGCGCCGGAGGATCCGCGCGATCTCGAGGTCGAGCGCGGTGGCGCCCGCCCGCGCGTCGACGACGAAGGCGACCAGATCCGCCTCCTCCACCGCCGCCAGCACCTGCTTGCGCACCCCCTCGATCAGCGGCTCCACGGCGCCGGGATCGAAGCCGCCCGTGTCGACGACGGTGGCCTGCCAGCGCTCGAAGTACACCTGCCCGTACAGCCGGTCGCGGGTCACGCCGGGCACGTCGCGCACGAGCGCTTGCCGCCGGCCCACCAGCCGGTTGAAGAGCGTGGACTTGCCGACGTTCGGCCGACCCACGATCGCGATGATGGGCCGCACCATCGCGCTACCGCGGGGCCAGCGCGCGCAGCAGGTCGCGCGGCTCGGGCGGGATCACCTTCACCGGGACGCCCAGGTCGCGCGCGAGGTCGGCCGGGGTCACGTCGTCGAGGAAGACGCCGTCGCCGTCGCGAAGCGCCACGCCCGGCACGAGGACGGCGTCGCCCAGGTCGCCGAGGGTCGCCAGGTGCCGCTGGATGTCGCCGCCGGTGAGGAGGCCCGCCACCGACAGGCTGCCGCCGAAGTGGCGGTTGGGCACGGCCGCCACGCGGGCGGCGCTGCCCGGCAGCGCGGCCAGCAGCCGCGCCAGGCGCGGCGCGTAGAGCGTGCCGCTCACGACCGTGACGCACGCCGTCCCGGCGGTGGAACGCCGGCGGTCCGCGGCGCGCGCGAAGCCGTCCTCGAACCGCCGGACGAGCCCGATGCCGTCCTCGGCGATCGGGAAGTCCTCGTAGGCGTCCGCCTCGGGCAGCGGCGCTCCCGCCTGCAGGTAGACCTCATCGCCCAGGAACACGAACCGGCTGCCGAGCCGGGGCAGGAAACCCGCCTGCCACGCGTGCACCGTCGCGACCAGGGCACGCGCCTCGGCGTCCGTCAGCGTGCGCAGCGACGGCAGCCGTTCGCGATGGGCGGTGAGGCCGACCGGCACGATGGCGGTCGTCGCCACGTGCGGATGAAGCGGCGCGAGCTCCCGCACGGTGCGCTCGAGCTGCGCGCCGTCGTTGCGGTCGGGGCACAGGACGATCTGCGCGTGCATCCGGAT
>DASUPA010000426.1:0-3629 GCA_036276335.1 Candidatus Methylomirabilota bacterium
GCCGCCGCGCCGCTCGTCGTCGCCCTCCACGGGTGCTGGCAGACGCCGGAGGACTTCGCCCGCGGCACGCGCCTCAACGAGGCCGCCGAGCGTCGCGGCCTCGTCGTGCTCTATCCCGCCCAGGGCCGCCGCGACAATCCCTATCGCTGCTGGAACTGGTTCAACCCGTCCGACCAGGCCGCCGCCCACGGCGAGGCGGCCGCGATCCTCGCCATGGCCCGGCACGTCCAGGACGAGCGCGCGATGAAGGACCGGCGGCTGCTCGTCCTCGGCTTCTCCGCCGGCGGGTTCATGGCCGTCAACCTTGCCTGCCTGGCGCCGCAGGCGGTGGCGGGCATCGGCGTGACGGCCGGCGGGCCCTATCGCTGCGGGATCGGTCCGAGCGGCGCCATGCAATGCATGCGCGGCCGGACCGGCGATCCCTCGGTCTCGGCGGCGCAGTGCCTGGCCGCCGGCGGTGTCCGCGCGCTGCCGCTGCGCGCCTCGCTCTGGCAGGGCGACGCCGACGCCGTCGTCGACGCCGCCAACCTCGCGGCGCTCGAGACCATGCTGGCGCGGGCGCTCGGCACGGTCGGCGCCGTGACCGAGACGGCCGACGGCGCCGTGCGTTCGGTGCATCGCGACCGCCGCGGCACGCCGCGCCTCGAGACGTGGCTCGTGCGGTCGATGGGCCACGCGTGGAGCGGCGGCGACGCGCGCGGCACGCACACCTTCCCGGACGGGCCGCCGGCGACGGAGCGGATGCTCGACTTCCTGCTCCCGGCGGGCCGCTGAGCGTGCGCCGCCAGCGCCGCCTCGCGCTCGGGGTCCTGCTCGGTGCCGGGGCGCTCGCCATCGTCGCGTTCCCGCTCCGGACCACCTGGTGGGGCGGCTGGATCCTCGCCATTGCGGAGGCCGGCATCGTCGGGGGCCTGGCCGACTGGTTCGCGGTCACGGCGATCTTCCGGCGACCGCTCGGGCTGCCGATCCCGCACACGGCGCTCATCCCGGCCAACTGGGAGGGGATGGCCCAGCGCGTCGGCGTCATGGTCGGCGGGCGCGTGCTGACGAAGGAGTACGTGATGGAGGAGATCGGGCGCGTCGACCTCGCCGACCTGATCGCGCGCGGCGCCGAGCGGCTGTCGCGCCGGGATCTCGACGCGGCGACCCGCACCGTGGCCGACTGGGCCGTCGAGCAGCTCACGCCTGCGACCGCCTCGGAGCTCATGGCGCGGCTGCGGGCGCTGCTGGCCGCGCAGCCGGCGGCGCCGACGCTCGCGGCGGCCCTCCGCATCGCCCGCCAGAACGGCTGGGACCGCCGGCTGGTGCAGGGGCTCGTGAACGTGCTCGCCGACGCGATGGAGCGCCCGGAGTTCCGCGTGACCGTCGGCGAGGTCATCGAGGACCTGATGGGCCGCTACCGCGCCCGGCTCGGCGTCTATCCGCGCCTCTGGATCGGGCTCGCCGAGCTGCTGGGCGTGCTCGACCGCGACCGCCTGGTCGCCGCGCTCCACAGCGGGCTCCGGGAGGTCGCCAAGGACGCCGACCATCCGCTGCGCGCGCGCGCGTCCGAGGTGGTGGCCGAGCTGGAGGAGCGCCTGGCCACCGACGCGGCGCTCGTGGCGCGCGTGGAGGCGGCCAAGCGTGAGCTCCTCGCCACCCCGGCCGTGGCCACGCTGCTCGACGACCTCGCCGCCTCGCTGCGCCGCACGCTCCTCGACGACCTCGGCGCCGAGCGCTCGGAGGCGGTGGCGTGGATCGCCGAGCGGCTGGAGCGCGCGCGCCAGGCGCTGGTGAGCGACGCGGTCCTCCGGGTGGAGATCGCGGGCTGGGTGCGCGCGCGCATCGCGGAGCTCGTGGAGCGCTATCACGGACGTATCGCGGAATTCATCGAGAACGGCGTCCGCGCGCTGGGGCCGGAGGGCGCGGTGCGCCTGATCGAGGAGCACGCCGGCGACGACCTGCAGTTCATCCGCGTGAACGGCACCGTCGTCGGCGGTCTCGCGGGCGGCGCCATCTACGGCATCCACTTGCTCCTGCGCCTCTTCTGAGGCCGCGGCGCCGGTGGGCTGCTGGCCGGCCGGGTGGGAATTCGACGCGCCGCGGCAGGAACGAAGTTGTCGGCCGCGGCGTTTTAGGCGTAGACTCAGCCACTTAGCGCAGCATTCCATCGGGAGGAAACTCATGCCGCGGATCCGCACCACCGTGTCGTTCGCTCTCGTCGCCGTCCTCATCGCCGCTCTCAGCGCGCCGGCCATCGGCCAGGCGCCGAAGGCGGGGGGCACGCTGAACATGATGCTGCGGGAGGATCTCTCGCAGGGCTTCGCCATCCACGAGACCTCGACGATCTCCGTCGTGTGGCCGGCGATGCCGTGCCTGAACAACCTCGTCCTGTTCGACCCGCTGAAGAAGACCGAGAGCGCGGACACGGTCATTGGCGAGCTTGCCGACCGCTGGTCGTGGCAGGACAACTTCCGCAACCTCGTCTTCTTCCTCCGCCAGGACGTCAAGTGGCACGACGGCCAGCCGTTCACGTCCAAGGACGTGAAGTTCACCTTCGACATGGTGCGCGGGGCGCCGGACGCGCCGGCGAAGCTGCGCATCAACCCGCGCAAGGACTGGTACTCGAACGTCGAGAAGATCGAGGCGCCGGATGCCCACACGGTCGTCTTCCACCTGAAGCGGCCGCAGCCCTCGCTCCTGCTGATGCTCGCCTCCGGGTACTCGCCCGTGTACGCGGCGCACGTCCCGCCCGCGTCCTACCGCACCGGCTGCGTCGGCACCGGGCCGTTCAAGGTCAAGGAGTGGCGGAAGGGTGAGTTCGTCGAGTACGTGAAGAACCCCGATTACTTCGTCAAGGGTCGGCCCTACCTCGACGGCCTCAAGTACATCGTCATCGCGGAGCGCGGCACGCGGACGGCCGCGATGCAGTCCGGCGCCCTCGACGTCGCCTTCCCCGGCGAGACGACGAAGACCGTCGCCGAGCAGCTGAAGAAGGCGGTGCCGGAGCTCGTCATAACGCCCAGCAACCAGAACGTCAGCGACAACATCATCATGAACATCAAGAAGCCACCCTTCGACGATCCGAAGGTGCGCCTGGCGGTGAGCCGCGCCATCGACCGTCGCGCGTTCATCCAGGCCGTCCACCAGGGCGGCGCCGCCGCCGGCGCCGGGATGGCGCCGAGGCCGTGGGCGTTCTGGGGCCTCGGTCAGAAGGATCTCGCGGGGTTGCCCGGCTACGGCAAGGCCCAGGAAGAGAAGGCCGCCGCGAAAAAGATCATGGCGGGGCTGGGCTACACCCCGGACAAGCCGCTCCGCGTCGAGATGGTGACGCGCGCCATCGCGATCTACGTCGACATGGCGTCCTTCGTCATCAACGAGCTGAAGCAGATCGGCATCGAGGCGACGCTCAAGCAGATCGAGACGGCGCAGTGGCACGCGATGGCCACGCGCGGCGAGTACCAGATCGGCGGGAACCTGACGGGGACCGGCCCGGACGATCCCGACGCCAACTTCTACGAGAACTACAGCTGCGGCTCCCCGCGCAACTACAGCCAGTACTGCAGCGAGGAGGTCTCGAAGATGATCGAGGCCCAGTCGCAGGAGCTGGACCAGAAGAAGCGCTTGACGATGGTGGCCGCCATCCAGAA
>DASUPA010000427.1:0-2888 GCA_036276335.1 Candidatus Methylomirabilota bacterium
GAAGTCCTCCGGCGTGTCGACGTCGGGCGGCATCGCGGCGTCCACCACCAGCGTCTCCACGCGCCCGGGGTCGCGGGCGACGACCGCCCGCGCGCCCTCGTCGCCCCGCAGCGCGAGCAGCTCCGGGAAGACCTCCGACCCGAAGAGCACCGGCGTGCCACGCGTGCCGCGGTACGATGGCGACACGATGGCCTTGCCGCCGCGACGGTAGGCCGCCGCCAGCGCGGGGAGCACGGCCGCCGGCGTGCGCGGCTGGTCACCGAGCACGACGACCGCGGCCGCCGTCCACGGCTTGAGCGCGGCCACGCCGACCGCGATGGACGAGCCCTGCCCGTCCTGTGGTCGCGGGTTCACGGCGAAGCGGACGGCGAGGCCGGCCAGCGCGGCGCGCACGCCGGCGTCGTCCTGTCCCGTCACGACGACGCAGTCGCCCACGTGCGGCAGCACCGCCTCGACGCTCCAGCGCACGACGGGCTTGCCCTTCAGGTCGAGGAGGAGCTTCTGGCGGCCCATGCGCCGCGCGAATCCCGCGGCGAGCACGACCGCGGCGATCATGGCGCGACGGGACCGGGTCCCGCCGCGCCGCCTGCGGTCACTTCCGGGCGTTCTGGACGGCCGCCTCGATCGCGCGGCGCGCGAACACGCGGCAGAGGTGCGACTTGTACTCGACCGAGCCCTGCAGGTCGGCCTGGACGTCGACGCCCTCGGCGGCCTTCTGGGCGGCGGCCTCGATGGTCGCCGCGTCCAGCCGCTTGCCGACGAGGCCGGCCTCCACGCCGCGGGCGCGCACGGCCTTGGTGCCGGCGCCGGTGATGCCGACGCCCGCCTTCGTGCACGTCCCCTGCGCGTCGACGGTCACGACGGCGGCGGCGCCGACGATCGCGAAGCGCGAGGCGGGGTGCGCGAACTTCAGGTACGCCGCGCCGGTCCCGGCCGCGAGCGCGGGCACGCGAATCTCGACGAGCAGCTCGTCCTCGCCGAGCGCCGTGGACATCAGGCCCTGGAACCAGTCGTCGACCTTCACCGTCCGCCGGTTCTTCGGCCCCTGGCAGACGAACTCTGCCCCGAGCGCGATGACGGTGGCGGGCATGTCGGCCGCCGGATCGGCGTGGGCGAGCGAGCCCCCGATGGTCCCCTTGTTGCGCACGGCGGGGTCGCCGATGATCTTCGCCGTCTCGCACAGCACCGGGCACTTGGCCTGCAGCAGCTTGGAGGACTCCACCTCCCAGTGCGTCGTCATCGCGCCGATGACGAGGGTGCTGCCCTCCTCCTTGATGCCGCCCAGGCCCGGGACCTTGCGGAGGTCGATCAGGTGCTTGGGCTGCGCGAGCCTGAGCTTCATCATGGGGACCAGGCTGTGGCCGCCCGCCAGGATCTTGGCCTCGTCCAGCTTGCCGAGCAGGCCGAGCGCTTCCTGCACGCTCGAGGGCGTGTGGTATTCGAACGCGGCTGGATACATGACGCTCTCCTTTGTATCGGAGCGCTCCGTCCGCCTCCGTCGAGGGTGGCCCGAGAGAGGCGGTTACCGGCTCCGTTCAGCCCTTCTTGCTCTTGGTGTTGATGAGGTCCCACACGCGCGCGGCGGTGAGGGGCATCGTCTCGATGTGGTCGACGCCGAGCGGGGACAGCGCGTCCACGACGGCGTTGACGACAGCGGGCGTGGCCGCGATGGTGCCGGTCTCGCCGGCACCCTTGATGCCGAGCGGGTTGACGGGCGTCGGCGTCACCGTGCGGTCCGTCTCGTAGAACGGCAGCATGTCCGCCTTGGGCATCGCGTAGTCCATCATGGTGCCGGTCACGAGCTGCCCCGACCGGTCGTCGTAGACGGCGCCCTCCCAGAGGGCCTGCCCGACCCCCTGCGCGATGCCGCCGTGCACCATGCCGTCGACGATCATCGGGTTGATCACGTTCCCGACGTCGTCGACCGCGACATACCTCAGGACTTTCACCTGGCCCGTCTCCCGCTCGATCTCGACCACGCAGGCGTGGGCGCCGAACGGGAAGCAGAAGTTCGACGGGTCGTAGAACGACGTCTCCTCGAGTCCGGGCTCGAGCCCCTCGGGATAGTTGTGCGGCACGTACGCGGTCAGGGCCACCGTGCCGAACGGGATGGCCTTCGACGGGACGCCCATCACCTGGAACTGACCGTTGACGTACTCGACGTCCTTGGGCGAGGCCTCCAGGAGGTGGGCGGCGATCTTCTTGCCCTTCTCCTTGATCTTGTCCAGCGACATGTGAATGGCCGTACCCCCGACGGACGCCGAGCGGCTCCCGTACGTCCCCATGCCGAACGGCACCAAGCCCGTGTCGCCGTGGACGATCTCCACCTGCTCGATGGGAATCTGCAGCTCGTCCGCGACGAGCTGCGCGAACGTCGTCTCGTGCCCCTGCCCGTGGGCGTGCGAGCCCGTGTAGACGGTGACCATGCCGGTCGGGTGGACCCGCACCTTGCCGGACTCGTACAGCCCGGCGCCGGCGCCGAGCGCGCCCACGACCTTGGACGGCGCGATGGAGCAGGCCTCGATGTACGTGGAGAAGCCGACGCCCAGCAGCCGGCCCGCCTTGCGCGCGGCCTCCTGCTCGGTCCGGAACTTCTTGTAGTCGAAGACGCTCAGGAGCTTGTCGAGCGCCCCCGCGTAGTTGCCGCTGTCGTACACCACCGCCACGTGCGTCTGGAACGCGCCCGAGAACTTCGGGATGAAGTTCTTCTTGCGCAGCTCGGCCGGATCCATCTTCAGCGCGGCGGCGCCGGCGTCCACCATGCGCTCCACCACGTAGCAGGCCTCGGGCCGCCCGGCGCCGCGGTAGGCGTCGACGGCCGTCGTGTTCGTGAAGACGCCGGTGACCTCGACGTGGATGGCGCCGATGCCGTAGACGCCGTTGAGCAG
>DASUPA010000428.1:0-4125 GCA_036276335.1 Candidatus Methylomirabilota bacterium
GAGACGGCGCGCACGATCGACTACGGCGCACGCTGCCTGGCCATCGCCGCGCGCCGCGGCGACGCCCCGCTCGCCATGCTGGCGCGCCGCTACCTCGGCCACAGCCACCACGCCCAGGGCCAGCACCGGCTCGCCCAGGAGGTGCTCGAGGACAACGTCGAGGCGCTCGAGGCGGAGGGCGCGACCGACGTGGGCGCCACGACCTCGTACGTCGCCTCCCGCAGCTGGCTGGCGTGGACGCTCGCCGACCAGGGGGAGTTCGAGCGCGCCGACGTCTGCCTCGACCGGGCGCGCGCGCGCGCCGAGGACGCGCGCCACCCGTACAGCCAGGCGATCGCGTGGACCATCAGCGGTCTCGTCTGGCGCGAGCGGGGCCAGCTGGACCGCGCCATCGCGCCGCTGGCGCGCAGCCTCGAGCTCTGCGAGCAGGCGAGCCTGAGCGTGTGGCAGCCGATCGTCTCCGCCGCGCTCGGAGCGACGCTGGTCGCCGTCGACCGCAAGGACGAGGGCGAGGCGCTGCTTCGCGACGCCGTGCGCCGCTCCGAGGCGCTCGGCGTGATGGCCTACCTCTCGCGCTGGGTGGTGCTCCTGGGCGAGGGCCTGCTCGCGCGCGGCGACGTCGCGGGAGCGCGCGCCGCGGCCGACCGCGCCATCGAGCTCGCGCTCGCCCACGGCGAGCGCGGCCACGAGGCGATGGCGTGGCGGCTCGTCGGCGACGTCGCCGCCCAGGACCCCGCGGCCGATCTCCCGGCCGCACGCGAGGCGTACGAGCAGGCCCTTGCGATCGGGGACGAGCTCGGCCTGCGCCCGCTCGTCGCGCGCACGCACTTCGACCTCGGCCGGCTCCAGCGGCGGCTGGGGCACCTCGAGGACGCCGAGGAGCACGTCGCTCGCGCCGTGGTGCTGTTCTCCGACATGGGCATGCGGCACTGGCTCGAGCAGTCCGAGCCCGAGCTGAAGGCGCTCGGCCACCTCGTCATCGTGGACCGCAGCAACGTCGGCCTGTTCGAGTCGCTGCGCCGGCAGTTCGCGGGCGATCCGGAGATCATCCTGGACCGCCGCCGGGAGCCCGCGCCGCGCGCCGGCCATGCCGAGCGCCGCCACCACCCGGTCGACGGCGCGCTGCGCCGCCGCGGCCTGGCCGTCGTCATACCGCAGTAGGCGCACCCGCCGGCGCGCGAGGGGCTTCGAGAGCGCCGGCCGCCCGTCACGCGGCCGACCGCGCGACCGTGACGACGCGCTACGCGCGCCGGCGCGCCCACAGGATGCCCAGCGCCGCCGCCAGCGCGACGCCGACGGCGGCGGCGTGGAAGCACTCGTTGAAGGCGGCGGTGCCGACGGTCAGGCGGCGCTCGGCGAAGAGCTGGGCCAGGGTGCCGACGCCGAACACGGTGCCGAGCGTGCGCGCGAAGAAGATGACGCCGCCGGCGGTCCCCTGCTGCGCCGTGCCGAAGGCCGCCATCGCGGCCGCCATGTTCGGCACCTGGAAGATCCCCAGCCCGAGCCCGGCGGCGAAGAGGATCGCCGCCAGCGCCGGCAGCGGCGTCTGCGCGTCGGCGCCGCCCAGCAGCGCCAGCCCGGCCGCCTCGACGGCGAGCCCGCTCACCACCAGCGGCCACGGCCCGACACGATCGGCCAGCCGACCGGCCGCCGGCGCCGCCACCGCCGTGCCGAGCGGCGTCAGCATGAAGAGCACGCCGCCCGCCGCGGCGTCGAGCCCGCGCACGGTCACCAGGTAGAACGGCACGAGCAACCACACCGCGAAGATGCCGGCGTTGGCGCAGAACGCGAGCACGCCCGGTCGCAGGACGGCCCCGCGCAGCACGTCCCGCGGCGCGGGCCACCGCGGCGAGGTCGGCGCCCGCTCGACCCGCACGCCGAGCGCGAGCGCCAGCGTCAGCGCGGCCAGCGGCACGCGGCCGTAGAAGATGGAGCGCCAGCCGACCGCCTCGACGAGAACTCCGGAGACCAGCGGTCCGCCGGCGAGCGCCAGGCCCATGGCCGCGTTGAGGACGCCCAGCGCGCGGCCGCGCGCGGCCGGCGGCGCCGACACGGTCACGAGGCCGGGCGCGGTGCCGTAGATGAGGCCGCCGGCGAGGCCCTGCACGACGCGGGCGCCCAGGAATGTCTCGAACGTCGGCGCCAGCCCGCCGAGCGCGAACGCGACCGCGCTCAGTCCCACCCCGGCCCGGAACACCCGCGCGTGGCCGACGCGGTCGGCCACGGCGCCGCCCGCGAGGGCCGTGAGGGCGTACGTGAAGACGTAGCAGATGATGACCCAGCGCATGCGCTCGGCCGGCACGGCGAACGTGGTGCTCATGGCGGGGAACGCGATGTTCACGACCGAGTCGAGCGAGACGAGGGCGGCGCCGGCGGCCGCGACGGTGCGCGTCACGGCGGCTATCATGGCACACGGGGTTGCGCGTGCCGGGGCTTCCACGGTACAACCCCCACGCCATGGACCTGCGCCCCGGCGCCACGCACGACCTCACGTGGACGGTCACGCCGGAGAAGACCGCCGACGCCATGGGCAACCCGGGCGTCCACGTGTTCGCGACGCCGTGGGTCGTCGCCCTGCTCGAGCAGGTGTGCGGCGCCATGATCACGCCGCACCTGCCCCCGGGCGCCTCGACGGTGGGCACCATGGTCGAGATGCGGCATCTCGCGGCCACGCCGGTGGGCATGGAGGTGCGGGCCACCGCGACGCTCCTGGAGACCGACGGCCGGCGCTTCCTGTTCTCGGTGGAGGCCCGGGACGCCCGGGACAAGATCGCCGAGGGCCGGCACGAGCGCTTCGTCGTGCCCGACCTGGCCGGGTTCCTCGAGCGCGCGATGAAGAAGGGCGGGCGATGACCAGCCAGATCGACCGCCGCCTCGTCGGCAAGGAGTATCCGCCGTACGTGGTGACGGTGGAGCGGGGCAAGATCAAGGAATTCGCGCGCGCGATCGGGGACGCGAACCCGTTCTACCTGGACGACCGCGTCGGGCAGGCCTCCGAGTGGGGCGACATCATCGCCCCGCCGACGTTCGCGACGACGTTCCGCGACGAGACGGCCGACACGCAGGCGTTCCTGCGCGAGCTCGGCACCGACATCTCGCGCGTGCTCCACGGCGAGCAGGAGTTCGAGCTGACCCGGCCGATCCAGCCCGGGCAGACCTACGTGTGCCGGGCGAGGATCGTCGACATCTACGAGAAGACGGGCCGGAGCGGGCCCATGGCCTTCGTCGTGCGCGAGACGGCCATCACCGACCGCCACAACGACGTCGTCGGCACCATGCGGCAGGTCACGGTGATCCGGCTGTGAAGTACGCGCGCGTCTACTTCGAGGACGTCAAGGTGGGCGACGAGCTGCCACCGCTGGTCAAGGGCCCCATCCAGCAGATCCAGCTCACGCGCTACGCCGGGGCCTCCGGCGACTTCAACCCCATCCACCAGGACGACGAGTTCGCGAGGGCGGCCGGGATGGGCGGCGTGTTCGCGCACGGCATGCTGTCCATGGGCTTCGTCGCGCAGGCGGTGACCGACTGGGCGGGCGCGGGCCGCGTGCGGAAGATCGGCGTGCGCTTCGCGGGGCTGGTGCGACTCGAGGACACGGTCACCTGCCGCGGGCGCGTCATCGGCACCTCGCAGAAGGACGGCGTCAACCTCGTCGAGCTCGACGTCTGGGCCGAGAACCAGAAGGGTGAGAAGGTGGTCACCGGCAAGGCGACCGTGTCGCTGCCCGCCCGGTTCGACTAGCCTCCCGGCGTCAGGCCGCGCGCGGCGACCCACTCGCGCAGCGCCTCGCGCGTCGACGGGAAGGCCAGCGTGTCCCAGTCGATCGCCTCCGGCGCCACCCACTCGAGGCAGTCGTTCTCGCTGCAGGTCGTCAGCGTTCCGCCCACCACGACCGCGCGGTAGACGATGATCACGGGCGCGCCCGGGTACGAGTAGACGTTGTGCAGCCCGGTGAGATCCACCTTGAGGCCGGTCTCCTCGAGCGTCTCACGCACCGCCGCGTCCTCCACCGACTCCCCGAAGTCCACGAAGCCGCCGGGAAACGTCCACAGCCCGCGCCCGGGATTGATGGACCGCCGCGTCAGCAGCACCCGCCCGTCCTGCTCGGGAATGGTGCCCGCCACGAC
>DASUPA010000429.1:0-2716 GCA_036276335.1 Candidatus Methylomirabilota bacterium
CATCAAGGCCGTCATGCACTGCGCGAGCGCGGCCTTCGCCGCCGGCGCCGTGAAGCGCGGCTTCGACATGGTCATGCTGACGTCCGACCTGAACTCGATGATCGCCGGCGCCCGCCGACAGCTCGACGAGCTCAAGGCCGCGACGAAATGACGGTCGCCATCCGCCAGCTCCATCCCGTCTTCGTCGGCGAGGTGTCGGGCGTCGACGTCAGCGCGCCCCTGACGGCCGAGGAGGTGGCCGCCATCGAGGCCGGGATGGACCGCTACGCGGTGCTCGTGTTCCGGGACCAGCAGCTCACCGACGAGCAGCAGATGGCCTTCGGCCGCCACTTCGGCCCACTGGAGGACGCGCGCGGGGGCAACATCACGAAGCCCGAGGACAAGCGGCTCCGCGTGGGGATGAACGACGTCTCGAACCTGGGGCGGGACGGCCGGCCGCTGGCGCGCGACTCGCGCCAGCGGCTGTTCAACCTCGGCAACATGCTGTGGCACTCGGACAGCTCGTTCCGGCGGATCCCGGCCAGGTACTCGCTGCTCTCCGCGCGCGTCGTGAACCCGGTCGGCGGCAACACCGAGTTCGCCGACATGCGCGCGGCCTACGACGCGCTCGACGCGGCGACGAAGGCGCAGATCGAAGCGCTGGTGTGCGAGCACTCGCTCATGTACTCGCGGGGCTCGCTCGGCATGCTCGACTACTCGGACGAGGAGCGGGCGATGTTCCGGCCGGTGCGTCAGTCCCTCGTGCGCCGGCACCCGGTGACGGGGCGGCCCTCGCTCTACCTCTCCTCGCACGCCGGCGCCATCGTCGGCATGCCGATGCCGGAGGCGCGCATCCTGCTCCGCGACCTCACCGAGCACGCCACCCAGCCCCGGTTCGTCTACGTCCACCGCTGGCGGCAGTGGGACCTCGTCATGTGGGACAACCGGCAGGTGATGCACCGCGTGCGCCGCTACGACGAGAGCCAGCCGCGCGACATGCGGCGCACGACCGTCGCCGGCGACGCGCCCACCACGGCCCAGGTCGAGGTCGCCTAGCTCACCACCGCGCGGCCACGCGCCGCGGCTCCCAGTGCCTGCTGCGATGCGCCTCGACGTCGCGGGGCCTGGCGAAGATCTTGATCAGCACCACGCCGGCCGCGAACCCGCCGACGTGGGCCCAGAACGCCACGCCGCCGCGCTCCTCCGCGAACAGCCCGGAGAGTCCGCTGAGCACCTGGATCACCATCCAGTAGATCAGCATCGTCCACGCCGGCAGCGCGATGGAGAGCGGGATGAAGCCGACCGGCACCACCGCGAACACCCGCACGCGCGGATAGAGCACGAGGTAGGCGCCCATCACGCCGCTGATGGCGCCCGAGGCGCCGACCATCGGGATGAGGGAGCCGGGGCTCGCGAGCACCTGGGCGAGGGCGGCCGCCACGCCGCAGACGAGGTAGAAGACGACGAAGCGCGCCCGGCCCATCGAGTCCTCGATGTTGTTCCCGAAGAGCCACAGGAACCACATGTTGCCGAGCAGGTGCATCCACGAGCCGTGCAGGAACATCGAGGTGAAGACGTTCTCGATCTGCCGGCCGGAGTCGGTGAGACAGACGAGGCCCTCGCCCATGGGGAACGGCGTGCCGGGCGCCAGCCGGCCGGTCAGCTCCCCGGCGATCAGCCCCAGCTCGCACACCGACCGCGCCAGCGCGAGCGTGGTCCCGGCGCCCTGGATCACGATCCAGGCCAGCACGTTCAGCGCGATGATGACGTACGTGACGTAGGGCGTGTGCCGCGTCTCGTTCTCGTCGTGGTACGGGAACATCGTGACCCACCCTTCCCGGGCTCAGCCCAGCGTGAACCCGGCGTAGCCCCTGGCCGCGACATCGTCGCAGACGCGCCGGTAGGCGCCGACCCCACCGACGTACGGCATGAAGACGCGCGGCTTGCCGGGGACGTTCGCGCCCGTGTACCACGATCTGGCGCGGGGATAGAGCGTCGCGTCGCCCAGCTCGTTGACGTGCGCCACCCAGGCATCCTCCGCCTCGACGCTGGCCTCGACGACGCGGAGACCACGCGCTCGCAAATGGCTGATGCAATCCGCGATCCAGTCGACGTGCTGCTCGATGGAGACGATCATGTTGCTCAGCACCGAGGGGCTGCCGGGGCCGGTGATCGTGAAGAGGTTCGGAAAGCCGGCGATGGCGAGCCCGAGGTACGTGCGCGGCCCCGCCGACCACCTGTCCCTCAGGGACGCGCCGCCCCGGCCGCGGACGTCGATGGCCAGCAGGGCCCCCGTCATGGCGTCGAAGCCGGTGGCGAACACGACGCTGTCGAGCGCGTACGCCGCGTCCCGCGTCCGGAGGCCCCGCGGGGTGAACGCCTCGATCGGCGACGTCCGGAGGTCGACCAGCGTGACGTTCGGGCGATTGAACGTGGCGTAGTAGTCGGTGTCGACGCACAGGCGCTTGGTGCCGAGCGGATAGTCGCGCGGGATCAGGGCCTCGGCCACGGCGGGATCGCGGACGATCTCCCGGATCTTGGCGTGGAAGTACTCGGCGGCGGTCTCGTTGGCCTCGGGGCTGGTCAGCAGGTCGGCGAACGTCGCCGAGAAGCCGAGGCCGCCGCGCTGCCAGCGCGCCTCGTACTCGCGTCGCCGCTCCTCCGGGGGCACCGCGAGCGCCGAGTGCTCGTTGCGCTCCACCACGAAGCCGATGCGCGACTCGCGCGCCGCGCGGCG
>DASUPA010000430.1:0-5866 GCA_036276335.1 Candidatus Methylomirabilota bacterium
GCCCGCTCCTTCAGCTGCTCGAGGCGCTTGAGCGCCTCCTTCAGCTCCGCCTCGTTGCGGATGATGCCGACCAGCGCGTGCATCGTCTCCTGGAGGTCCGACTGGATCGCGTACGGGTTCTCGCCGCCCGTGCGCTCGAACGGCGCCAGCATCTGCCGCGCCGCCTGCTCGACCTGGCCCGCGTCCACGGTGAGGGCGCCGGCGAAGTTCTTGGCGTAGAGCGCGGCGTGCAGGCCCGCGCGGCGTCCGAACACCAGCAGATCGGAGAGCGAGTTGCCGCCGAGCCGGTTGCTGCCGTGCATGCCGCCGGCCACCTCGCCGGCCGCGAACAGTCCCGGCACCGTCGACTGCGTGGTGTCGGCGTCCACCCGGACGCCGCCCATCACGTAGTGGCACGTCGGCCCGACCTCCATCGGCTCCTTCGTGATGTCGACGCCGGCCAGCTCCTTGAACTGGTGGTACATCGACGGCAGCCGCTTGCGGATGTAGTCGGCGGGCCGCCGCGTGCAGATGTCGAGGAAGACGCCGCCGTGGGGGCTGCCGCGTCCCGCCTTCACCTCGGCATTGATGGCCCGGGCCACCTCGTCGCGGGGCAGCAGGTCGGGCGTGCGCCGGGCCGTCTTGTCCTCGTACCAGCGGTCGGCCTCGGCCTCGTTGTCGGCGGTCTCCCCCTTGAAGAAGTCGGGGATGTAATTGAACATGAACCGCTTGCCTTCGCTGTTCTTCAGCGTCCCGCCGTCGCCGCGCACCCCCTCGGTGACGAGGATCCCGCGCACCGACGGCGGCCACACCATCCCGGTGGGGTGGAACTGCACGAACTCCATGTCGATCAGGTCCGCGCCCGCCCACAGCGCCAGCGAGTGCCCGTCGCCCGTGTACTCCCAGGAGTTCGACGTGATCTTCCACGCCTTGCCGATGCCGCCGGTGGCCAGCACGACCGCCTTGGCGCGGAACACCACGACCTTGCCGCTCTCCCGCCAGTAGCCGACGGCGCCCGACACGCGGTCGCCGTCCTTCAGCAGCCGCGTGATCGTGCACTCCATGTAGACGTCGATGCCCTGGTGGATGCCGTGGTACTGGAGCGTGCGAATCATCTCGAGACCCGTGCGGTCGCCCACGTGCGCCAGCCGCGCGTACCGGTGGCCGCCGAAGTCGCGCTGGAGGATGCGGCCGTCCTTGGTGCGATCGAAGAGCGCGCCCCATCGCTCCAGCTCCAGGACGCGCTCCGGGGCCTCCTGGGCGTGGAGCTGCGCCATGCGCCAGTTGTTCAGCATCTTGCCGCCGCGCATGGTGTCGCGGAAGTGGACCTGCCAGTTGTCCTCCTTCCAGACGTTGCCCAGCGCGGCCGCGATGCCGCCTTCCGCCATCACGGTGTGCGCCTTGCCGAGGAGCGACTTGCAGACGAGCCCCACCGACACGCCGGAGGCGGCGGCCTCGATGGCCGCCCGCAGCCCCGCGCCGCCGGCGCCGATGACGATGACGTCGTGATCGTGCGTCTCGTAGTCGTGGCTGGCCATCAGAGGATCCTCAGATCGCGGATCACGCCCATCGCCACCAGGCGGATGTAGAGATCCGTCAGGCCGACGCTGAAGAGCGAGAGCCACGCGTACATCGGGTGGCGTTCGTTGAGCCGGCTGATGTACCGCCACAGGCGGTACTGCGTCGGCGCCTTCGAGAACACGTCGACGTGGCCGCCGCACACGTGGCGGCACGAATGACAGGAGAAGGTGTACCCCGCCAGGAAGATGACGTTGACCCACATCACCAGCGTGCCGACACCGACGCCGAACTCGGTGCCGCCGCCCGCCGTCGGAAACCGGAAGGCCAGCAGCGCGTCCCACGTGAGCAGCACGATGAAGAGGACCGCCACGTACCAGAGATAGCGGTGGTAGTTCTGCAGCATGAGCGGGAAGCGCGTCTCGCCCGTGTAGCCGCCCTTCTGCGCGTCGGGCAGCGCGCACGCCGGCGGCGACAGCCAGAAGGAGCGGTAGTACGCCTTGCGGTAGTAGTAGCACGTCAGCCGGAACAGGCCCGGCCCCCAGAGGATGAGGAAGGCGGGCGAGAGCACGCCGATGATCGGCAGCTGGATGTCGGGCAGGCCGTAGCCGAAGGTGACGTGCAGGCACGACGCCGAGATGCACGGCGAGTAGAAGGGCGACAGGTACGGCGGCGCCCAGTAGTAGGCGTTCTGGAAGGCCGCCCACGTCGAATAGACGATGAAGGCGCCGAGGACGAGCACCACCGTCGCGGGAAGCGCCCACCAGCTGTCCTTGCGCAGGTGCGCCGCCGGGACCGGCGGCCGCACGCGGCTCACTGCCGCTTGACCGTTCATGCGTTCTCCCTCGCGTAAACCTTCTGCCCGTCCTGGTACAGGTCGCCGCCGTGGCTATCGTAGAGGACGATGGCCGGAAACCCCTCCACTTCGAGGCGGCGGATCGCCTCGGTGCCCAGGTCCTGGTAGGCAACGACCTCGGCCTTCTTCACGAACTCGGACAGCACGGCGCCGGCGCCGCCGATGGAGCCGAAGTAGACGGCCTTGTGCTGCTTCAGCGCGTCCTTGACCGGCTGGCCGCGGTACCCCTTGCCGATCGTGCCCTTCAGCCCGATGGCCAGCAGCGCCGGCGTGAACTTGTCCATGCGGCTGGCCGTGGTGGGGCCGACGGAGCCGATCACCCCGCCCGGCCGCGCCGGCGACGGACCGGTGTAGTAGATGATCTGGCCCTTCACGTCGATCGGCAGCGGCTCACCCTTCTCGACGAGCGGCGCCAGCCGCCCGTGCGCCGCGTCGCGCGCCGTGTAGATGACGCCCGAGATGCGCACGCGGTCGCCCGCCTTCAGCGCCACGACGTCCGCGTCGCTGAGCGGTGTCCGGACCTCCTTGATCCCATCCGCCGCGGTCGACACGCTCACAAGACCACTTCCTTGTGGCGATGTGCGTGGCACTCGATGGTGACGGCGACGGGGAGCGAGGTGATGTGGCAGGGATAGGTGCGGATGTGGATGCCGAAGGCCGTCGTGTCGCCGCCGTAGCCCTGCGGCCCGATGCCGAGGCGGTTCGCCCGCTCCAGCAGCTCCTGCTCGAGCGCGTCGAGCGCCGGGTCGGGGTTCGGCGAGCCGAGCTCGCGGAACAGCGCCCTCTTGGAGTTGATGGCCGCCTTCTCGAAGGTGCCGCCGACGCCGACGCCCAGGACGAGCGGCGGACAGGCGTCGGGACCGGCCGTCCTGACGCACTCGATGATGAAGTCCTTCACGGCGGGGAGCCCGGCCGCCGGCGTCAGCATGACGTACTTCGAGCGGTTCTCGCAGCCGCCCCCCTTCGCCATGATCATGATCCTGAGCGTCGCGCCCGGCACGACGTCCACGTGGACGACGGCCGGCGTGTTGTCGCCCGTGTTCACGCGGTCGAACGGCGAGCGCACGATCGAGGCGCGCAGGTAGCCCTCGGTGTAGCCCTGGCGGACGCCCTCGTTGATCGCGTCCTCGAGGCCGCCGCCGGTCACGTGCACGTCCTGCCCGAGCTCCACGAAGGCGATGACCATCCCCGTGTCCTGGCAGTACGGGATCCGCCGCGTTCGCGCCAGCTCGGCGTTCTGCTTGAGGATGGCGAGGACCTGCTTGCCCGCCTCCGAGCGCTCGCGCTCGAGCGCGCGGTCGAAGGCCCGCAGCATGTCGGGCTCCAGGTTCCAGTTCGCCTCCATGCAGAGCTTCTTGACGGCGTCGGCGATGGCCGAGACGTGGACGTCGCGCGTCACGCCTTCGCCTCCCCCGTGCCCGCCATGGCCGCCTGCGCTCGCCGCGCGATTTCCCTGGGCGGCACGTCCTCCTTGTGGGTGGCGAGGCCCCAGGCGTGGCCGAACGGGTCGAGCAGGGTGCCGAAGCGATCGCCCCAGAACATGTCGGCGAGCGGCATCGTCACGCGCGCGCCGGCCGCGACGGCCTGGGCGAACGTGCGGTCGACGTCCGGCACGTACAGGAAGACGTAGCCGGTGGTGCCGCCGAGGGTCGCCGGCGGCCTGGTCGGGGAGTTCGGGAACTCGTCGCTCAGCATGACGACGGAGTCGCCGATGCGGATCTCGGCGTGGCCGAGCGCGCCGCCCGGCGCCGTCAGCCGCATGAGCTCCTTCGCGCCGAACGCCTTCTTGTAGAACTCGATCGCCTCGGCGGCGCCGCGCACGGTGAGGTACGGCGTCGCCGTGTGGTAGCCGGCGGGAACGGGCCGCACGCGCCGGGGCGCGGCCTTCTTCTGCGCCGCCCGGCTCGGACGTCGGGCATTCTTCGCCTTTCCGGACTTCGCCATGGCGGGTCTCCGGCTAGAGCTTGAGCTTGTCCACCAGCTCGCGCACGGCGGCGGCGGACTTGTTGAACGCGGCTTGCTCCTCCGGCGTCAGCGTGATCTCGATGACCTGCTCCACCCCGCCGCGCCCGAGCTTCACCGGCACCCCGACGTAGAGGCCCCGGACGCCGTACTGCCCGTCCAGGTAGGCGGCGCACGGCAGGATCTTCTTCTTGTCCTTGAGGATCGCCTCCACCATCTCCACCGCCGAGGCGGCCGGCGCGTAGTACGCGCTGCCCGTCTTCAGCAGCGCGACGATCTCGGCGCCGCCGTTGGCCGTGCGCTGCACGAGAGCGCCGATCTTCTCCTTCGGCAGCAGCTCGGTGATCGGGATGCCGGCCACCGTCGAGTAGCGCGGCAGCGGCACCATGGTGTCGCCGTGGCCGCCCAGCACGAAGGCGGTGACGTTCTCGACCGAGACCCGCAGCTCCTGCGCGATGAAGGTGCGGAACCGCGCGGTGTCGAGCACGCCCGCCATGCCGACCACGCGGGCGGTCGGGAAGCCCGACTTCCTCCAGGCCAGCTGCACCATGGCGTCGAGCGGATTGGTGACGAGGACCAGGATGGCGTTCTTGCTGCGGGCCACGATCTGCTCGACCACGGAGCCGACGATCTCGGCATTCTTGAAGAGCAGGTCGTCGCGCGTCATGCCCGGCTTGCGGGCGAGGCCGGCCGTGATGACGACGACGTCCGAGTCGCCCGTCTCGTCGTACCCGTTGGACCCGACCAGCGCAGCGTCGTAGCGGTGGATCGGCCCCGCCTGCGCCAGGTCCAGCGCCTTGCCCTGCGGGATCCCCTCGACGACGTCGACGAGGACGACGTCGCCCAGCTCCTTCTCGACCGCGTACTGCGCGACGGAGGCGCCCACGTTGCCGGCGCCGACCACGGTGATCTTCGGGCGCGCCGCCATCACAGCTTCGCCATGCTGGCGATGATCGCCGTGCCGAACTCCGAGCACTTCACCTCCTTCGCCCCCTCCATCAGCCGGGCGAAGTCGTACGTGACGACCTTGGACTGGATCGTCTTCTCGAGCCCCGCGATGATGCGGTCGGCGGCGTCGGTCCAGCCCATGTAGCGCAGCATCATCTCGCCGGACAGGATCACCGAGCCCGGATTGACCTTGTCCTGCCCCGCGTACTTCGGCGCGGTGCCGTGGGTCGCCTCGAACAGCGCGTGGCCCGTCTCGTAGTTGATGTTGGCGCCGGGCGCGATGCCGATGCCGCCCACCTGCGCCGCCAGGGCGTCGGAGAGCAGGTCGCCCGTGAGGTTGCACGTCGGGATGACGTCGAACTCGTCGGGGCGCGTGAGGATCTGCTGGAGGAACGCGTCGGTGATGGCGTCCTTGATGAGGATCTTGCCTGCCGGCGGCTTGCCGCCGCACTCGTCCCAGCTGATGGTCCGGTCGCCGAACTCCTTCTTGGCGAGGGCGTACCCCCACTTCATGAACATGCCCTCGGTGTACTTCTGGATATTGCCCTTGTGCACGAGGGTCACGTTCCGCCGGTTGTTCTCGATCGCGTACCGGATGGCGGC
>DASUPA010000431.1:0-4589 GCA_036276335.1 Candidatus Methylomirabilota bacterium
CCAGCCAGGTCGTCGGGATGCGGGTCGCGGCGGCGCGGACGCCGTCGAGGCGCGTGAGGGTGAACGTGCGGCCCCACAGGTTGGCGGGGTCCGCGATGTTCACGAGCACGTGCGGCTCGGCGCGGCGCGCCGGCGCATCGAGCTCCGTCAGCGCGTCCTGGAGCGCGTACTGCTCGCCGGAGAGGCCCTCGACGAAGTAGCCGCGAACGACCTCGCCGCCGTACTCCATCCGGAGCAGCGTGTGGCGGAGCGTCGACCAGTCGCCCTGCGCCAGCTCCCGCGAGAGGACGCCGTAGCGCGCGAGGAGCAGGTGGGCCTGGGCCTCGCTGCGCTCCTCGGGCGACAGCGCCTCGTCGTCGGGGAGCGCGCTCCAGCGGCCGATGACGGGTCCGCGCGCCACGGGCGCCCGCCGCGCACCGCGCCGCTGCGGGCGCCGCGCCGGCAACGGCGACGCCGGCGGCCGTGGCGGCGTGCTGCCGGCGGCGACGGCGCTGAAGGTGTCCGGCGTCACCAGGCCCGCCCAGAAGAGCTCCCAGAGGGCCGCCAGCGTCTCGCGCGTCTCCAGGCCGGCCACGCGGCCGAGGTCCTGCGCGAAGGAGGCGCCGCGGAGCTGCAGGTGCAGGAGCACGTTCTTCACCTTCGGATCCAGCTCCGCCGGCGCGGCCGGCGCGGGACGGAGCCAGCCGACGTTCTCGCGGAGCGCCACGCCGACGCGGCCGCTGCGCGAGCGCTCGGCCCCCTTTGGCTCGAACGGCATCCACACGATCTCGCCGGCGAGGCCGAGCTGATCGAGCCACTCGCGCCGATAGTCCTCCACGCGCGGGGCGATCAGGTCCTGCTCCCACACCCGGATCGGCACGTCCTCGCCCTGGAGCAGCTCCAGCGCCTCCAGCACGCCGGGCGGTCCGACGAGGCGGTGCTCGGGGTGGAGATGGTGCCGGCGCAGGAGCGCGGCGGTGAGCTGCTCGGCGGTGGCGACGGGCCGCGGCAGCCGTCGCGCGTGCACCTGGCGCCGCTGGATCTCCTCCAGCACGGCGATGTGGACGTACTGCGGCTCGCTGACGCCCGAGACGTAGTCGCCGCGCCGCACGACGCCGCGCGCCGCCAGGCGGTCCAGCACGGCCGTCGCCTCGGCGGGCGTCAGCCCGTAGCGCTCCGAGAGCCACGCGGGCGTGACGGGGCCGCGCGTGCGGAGCAGCCGGAGCGCCACGCGCTCGACGCCGGCATCGGTGGCCAGCGCCGCGTAGTGCATGGCGTCGGTGGTCGGGATCCACGCCCGGCGGCCGCCCGGGAACCCCGCCGCCGTGATCCGCCGCTCGGCGCGCAGCGCCTCGATCAGCGCGTCCGGGTCCGCGTCGCTGCGCGCGGCGATCTCGTCGCGCGTCAGGTCGCCGAGATCGTCCAGGATCGCGGCCAGCTCGTTGGCGTCGCGCGCACGGCGGTCCGGCGCCGTCTTCTGGAGCTCCGCCTCGACGGCCGCGACGACCTTCGGATCCAGCGGACCGGGGGCGACCGTCCACGCCTTGCGCATGGAGACGGCGTCGGTGCGCCGCTCCTCGGCGTGGCCGGCATCGAGGTAGGCCCAGTCCCATGCGAGCAGCAGCGGATAGACGAAGGGCGAGGGGAGCGGCGTGTCGACGTGGCGGCTCCACATCTCGCCGTCGTGGAGCCGCTCGAGCAGACGCTTGAAGCGCGGCACGTCGAGCGCGTCCTCGAAGCACTCGCGGAGCGTCTCGGCGACCACCGGGAAGTCGGGAAGACCGCCGACGGACTCCATCAGCGCGTCGGCCTTGAGGCGGAGCAGGTAGGCGGGCGTGCGCTGGCCCTTGTACGTGCGCGGGATGAAGAGCGAGCGGACGGCCGCGTGGCGGAACCGCGTGCCGAAGAGCGGCGAGCCGACGAGGGCGCGCCCGAGCAGCTCGTCGACCTCTTCCGGCGCGATCAGCGTCGGCAGCCGCTCCGGCGCCGGCGGCACCTGGCCGGGCGCGAAGGAGAGCAGGAGGCCGTCGTCGACGTGCGCGGCCTCGGCCACGAGGCCGTAGGCGCGGCGGACCTTCTCCTTGAGCGCCATGCCCCAGGCGCCGTTCACCCGCATGCCGAAGACGGAGTGGATCATGGCGTGGCGCCCGCCCATCTCGTCGGCGAACGACTCGACCACGACGCCGCGATCGTCGGGCACCCCGTCCAGCACCTCCCCGGCCTTGACCAGCCAGGCGCGCATGGCAAGCGCCGCGCGCTCCTCCAGCCCGCACTCGCGCTCCGCCCAGGCCACGAAGTCCGCGTCGTCCACGCGGGCGGCGGCGTCGCGGCGCAGGCGGCCGACGGCGACGCCGAGGTCGTACGAGCGCGACGGGTGCTCGCCCTTCCAGAACGGGATCGTCGGCGACATGCCGTGCGCGTCCTCGACCAGCACGCGGTCGGCGCGCACGCGGAGGATCTTCCAGGCGTTCGAGCCGAGCAGGAACACGTCGCCCGGCAGCGACTCGGTGACGAACTCCTCGTCGAGCGTGCCGACCTTCAGGTCCGTGTCGGCGACGAAGACGTCGTAGAGCCCCGCGTCCTGGATGGTGCCGCCCGAGGTGAGCGCCAGGAAGCGGGTCCCGCGGCGGGCGTGGAGCCGGTCGTTGACGCGATCCCAGAGGACGCGGGGCGCGACGCCCTTCACCTCGTTGGGGAGCGGCTCGGCGACCGAGCGCACGACCTCCCGGAACGTCTCGGGCGTGAGCGTCCGGTACGGCGCGGCGGCGACGATCCGCCGGTACAGGACGTCGACATCGAGCGACTCGGCGGCGACGGCGGCTACGATCTGCTGCGCCAGCACGTCCAGCGGCGCACCGGGCATCTGCATGCGGTCGAGCGTCCGCTCGCGGATGGACCGGACGACGGCCGCCGCCTCGACGAGCTCCTCGCCCTTGGTGACGACGATGCGGCCCTTGGAGACCCGCGACAGCGCGTGACCCGCGCGCCCGACGCGCTGGAGCGCGGCCGCGATGTTCCGGGGCGACTGGAGCTGGATGACGAGGTCGATGGCGCCGACGTCGATGCCGAGCTCGAGCGAGGAGGTCGCCACCAGCGCCTTGAGCTCGCCCGCCTTCAGGCGGTTCTCCGCCTCCAGGCGCGCGCGGCGGGAGAGCGATCCGTGATGGGCGGCAACGCGCCCGTCCACGATGCGGTCGTTGAGGTCGCGCGCCAGCCGCTCGGCCGAGCGGCGGCTCTGCGCGAAGACCAGCGTGGTCCGGTGCGCCTGCACGAGCTCGGCGACCTGCTGCAGCGTGGCGTCCCAGACGGTGTCGCTCTGGGTGGTGAGGAAGTCCTCGACGGGCGAGGTGACGCGCACGTCGAGGTCGCGCGAGAACCCGGCGTCGACGACCACCGGATCGACGGCCGTGCTCCCGGTGAGGAAGGCGAGGGCATCCTCCACGGGCCGGACGGTGGCCGAGGCGCCGATGCGCTGGGGCCGCGGCCCGCCGGCGTCCTGCACGAGCGCCTGCAGCCGCTCGAGGGAGATCGCCAGGTGCGCGCCGCGCTTGCCGCCGAGGAGCGCGTGGACCTCGTCGACGATGACGAAGCGCGCCTGCGCCAGCGCCGGCCGGAAGCCGGCGGAGGTCAGCAGGATGTAGAGCGACTCCGGGGTGGTGATCAGCACGTGCGGCGGCCGGCGCGTCATCGCCTGGCGCTGCGCCGCCAGCGTGTCGCCCGTGCGCACGGCCACGCGCACCTCGGGGAGGTCGAGACGGAGCGTCTCGGCCGCGGCCCGGATGCCGGCGAGCGGCGCGCGCAGATTCTTCTCGATGTCGTTGTTCAGCGCGCGCAGCGGCGAGACGTAGACGACGTAGACCCTGTCCTCGAGGCGGCCCTCGACGGCGAGGCGGTGCAGGTGATCCAGCGCCCAGAGGAACGACGCGAGGGTCTTGCCCGACCCGGTGGGCGCCACGATGAGGGTGTCGCGTCCGGAGGCGATGGCGGCCCAGCCGTCCCGCTGCGGAGGGGTCGGCTCCCTGAACGTCTGGTCGAACCACTGCTGAACGAAGGGAAGGAACTGCGGCATCGCGTCATTGTACCGCCCGAGGGGGCGACGGTCAGGTCCGGCGGCGCCGGCCGGTCGGGGCGCCCGGTAGCACACGGACGCGCTGGAGGGTCCGGAGACCCTCCAGCGGCAGCCCGGCTACGTCTCGCGGATGGCGCCGCGCACCTTCTGCGCCACGTCGGGCGGGATCTGGTCCATGCCGTGCGCCTTCTTGGCGTGCTCGGCGCCTTTCTGCATGACCTCTGCTTCGTCCTTGCCCTCGATGACCGCGCTGCATCCGGGCATCAAATCACCGCATCGAAGCTGTTTCATCGGCGCCTCCTCTGACCATCGGTGGGTCACCCTCGATTGTAGGCACCGCTGTCACGCGTTGTCCGGGCGACGACCGGGCTTCGTGCGACTACAATCGAGGTGTGAAGATCGTCTCCATCGGCGGCGGCCCGGCGGGGCTCTACTTCGCGATCCTCATGAAGAACGCCGACCCCGCGCACGACATCACCGTCGTGGAGCGCAACCGGCCCGACGACACGTTCGGCTTCGGCGTCGTGTTCTCGGACGCGAC
>DASUPA010000432.1:0-2295 GCA_036276335.1 Candidatus Methylomirabilota bacterium
GTCTCGACATCGTCCGCGCGCGCGCATTTAATCATTCAGGGCCCCGTCGAGGCGCCGCCTTCGCCACCTCGAGCTTCGCGAAGCAGATCGCGGAGGCGGAGGCGGGGCTGCGCGAGCCGGTCGTGCTCGTCGGCGATCTGAAGCCCACGCGTGACTTCTCCGACGTGCGGGACATCGTGCGCGGGTACTGGGCGCTGCTCGAGCGGGGGACGCCCGGCGAGGTCTACAACCTCTGCTCCGGCGTCGACTGGTCCATCGAGCGGATGCTGAACTTCCTCGTGGAGCACTCGAAGCTCGAGCGCGTCGAGGTCCGGCAGGATGCGGCGCGATTCCGCCCGTCCGACGTGCCGGTGCTGCGCGGCAGCGCGGAGAAGATCCAGCAGGCGGTCGGGTGGAGGCCGGAGATCCCTCTCGAGCAGACGCTCGTGGACCTCCTCGAGTATTGGCGACAGCAGATCGAGCGACGGCAGCGCTAGGCGTCCCGCCCGCGGGCCCGGGCACGCCGAGGCCGCGCGTGGCGCTGGTGCACGACTGGCTCACGGGGATGCGAGGCGGCGAGCGCTGTCTCGAGGTGGCGTGCGAGCTGTTTCCCGATGCGCCGCTCTACACGCTGCTCCACGTGCCCGGCAGCGTCTCGCCCGTGATCGAGCGCCGGCGGATCGTCACCTCGTTCGTCCAGCGCCTGCCCGCGGCGCCGGCCCGCTACCGCAGCTACTTGCCGCTCTTTCCGGCGGCGGTACGGGGACTCGACCTGTCGGGGCACGACGTGGTCATCTCGATGAGCCACTGCGTCGCCAAGGCGGTCCGGCGTCCTGCGGGCGCGCTCCATCTGTCGTACTGTTTCAGCCCGATGCGGTACGTCTGGGACCTGTACGACGACTACTTCGGCCGGCAGGCGCCGGCCCTCCGCCGCTGGCTGATGCCGCCGGTGGCGGCGGCGCTGCGCGCGTGGGACCGGCGCACCGACGGCGTGGACGCCTTCGTCGCGATCTCGGACCACATCGCCGACCGCATCCGGCGCGTGTACGGGCGGAATGCCGACGTCATCCATCCCCCCGTCGACGTCGCGCGGTTCCGGCCGGCGGCGACGGTGAACGACTTCTATCTCGTCGTCTCGGCGCTGGTGCCTTACAAGCGGGTGGACCTGGCCATCGCGGCGGCCGGCCGGCTGGGCCGGCGGCTGCTCGTGGTGGGCACCGGACCCGAGGAGCGTCGCCTGCGCGCGCAGGCGGGGCCCGGCGTCGAGTTCCTCGGCTGGCGGCCCGACGCCGAGGTGGCCGAGCTCTACGCGCAGTGCCGGGCGGTGCTGTTCCCGGCCGTCGAGGACTACGGCATCGTGCCGCTCGAGGCGGCCGCCGCCGGCCGGCCGACGATCGCGCTCGCGCGGGGGGGCGCGCTCGAGACCATGGTGGGGCTCGACGACCCGAGCGCGCCGCCGACCGCCGTCTTCTTCCATGAGCAGACCGAGCGCGCGCTCGCGGACGCCATGCTGAGGTTCGAGGCGGCCGCCGGCCGCTTCGATCCCGCGGCGCTCCGGGCGCGCGCGGCGCGCTTCGACCGGCCCGTGTTCCGCGAGCGCCTGCGCACGTACGTCGAGAGCCGGTGGCTGGAGTTCTGCGAGCGCCGCGCATGCTGAAGGCGCACTCCCGCCTGTTCGAGCAGCTCATCCTGCTCTCGGACCTCGTCATCGTCGCCGGCTGCTGGATTGCCGCCTACGCCGTGCGCTTCGCCATGCCCGACGTGAGCGACGTCCCGCCGTTCCGGGACTACGCGCTGCAGCTGCTGCCGATCCTGGTCGTCTGGGGCTTCGCCTTCAAGGCGTTCGACCTCTACCGGCCGCACCGGCTGGCCTCGCACCTGTCCGAGTGGATCGACATCGCGAAGGCCTCCACGCTGGGCATCCTCGTCCTGATCGCGGTCATGACCTTCGCGTTCCGCGACTACGAGTACTCGCGGGTCGTGATCCTCCTGTTCTGGGCCATGTCCATCGTGACCGCGAGCTTCTCGCGGGCCGTCTTCCGCGAGGTGCTGCGGTTCGCGCGCCGGCGCGGGTACAACCAGCGCTACGCCGTCATCATCGGCGGCGGCGAGCCCGCGGCCGAGGTCATCCGGGTCCTGCGCCGGCGCCCGGACGTGGGCATCCGCGTGGTCGGTGTGCTCGGCGACAAGCGCGAGAGCGGCGTGGAGGGCGCGAGGTGGCTGGCCGCGCCCGAGGAGATCCGCCGCGTGCTGGACGCCCAGCCGATCGACATCGTCATCATCGCGCTGCCGCACGCCGAGTACGCGCGGCTCACC
>DASUPA010000433.1:0-2580 GCA_036276335.1 Candidatus Methylomirabilota bacterium
CCGCGACCACGGGCGTGGGACCCACGCCGGTCACCGCCACCGCGCACGCCGTGCAGACGCCGCCCTCGTCGACGGTCAGCGTGGCGGCGACGCCGACGATGGCGAAGTCGCCGTGGCGCCGGCTCACCTCGAGGAAGGCGGTGCCCGTGCGCGGCGGCGCCACGGGCACGCGCGCCTCCACCAGCAGCTCGTCCGGCTCGGCCGCGGTCGTGAGGTACGCCACGAAGAACGCCTCGGGCGTGAGCCGGCGCTCGCCGCGCCGGGAGCGCAGGACCAGCTCGGCGCCGAGCGCGGCCGCCACCGCCGGCAGCTCGCCGGCGGGGTCCGCGTGGGCGAGGCTGCCGCCGACCGTGCCGCGGTTGCGGATCTGCGCGTGGCCGATCTGCGGCACGGCGTCCGCCAGCAGCGGGCAGCGCTCGCGGACGAGCGCCGACCGCTCCACCGTCCGCTGGCGCGTCATGGCGCCGATGGCCAGCCGCCCGTCCTCCACGCGGAGGCCGTCGAGCCCCGGGATCTCGTTGAGGTCGACGAGGTACGTCGGCCGCACGAGGCGGAAGTTCAGCAGCGGGACGAGGCTCTGGCCTCCGGCCAGCACCTTCGCCTCCTCGCCGTGCTCGGCGAGGATCCCGAGGGCCTCGTCGAGCGAGCGCGGGAGGAGATAGTCGAATCGCGGTGGTTTCATGGGTCGTCAGGCTCCGAGGTAGGAGACGCGCACGTGCGGGTTGTCGAGCAGCGCGGGGCCGGCGTCCTCCAGCGTCACGCGGCCCTGCTCCAGGACGTAGCCGCGATGGCTGATCGGCAGCGCCATGTGGACGTTCTGCTCGATGAGCAGCACGGTGATGCCGCGCTGGTTGATGCCGCGGATGGCCTCGATGATGGCGCGCACCAGACTCGGCTGGAGGCCCAGCGACGGCTCGTCGAGGAGGAGCAGCTCCGGGCAGCTCATGAGGGCGCGGCCCATGGCCAGCATCTGCCGCTCGCCGCCGGAGAGCGTCCGCGCGAGCTGCCGCTGCCGCTCCTCGAGCCGCGGGAACATCGCGTAGACCTCGGGCAGCGTCTGCGCCTCGCGGCCCCGCGCCCGGTCGGCGAGCGCCCCCATCCGGAGGTTGTCGAGCACCGACATCTCGGCGAACACGCGCGCGCCCTCGGGCACGACCGCGATGCCACGCCGCACGATGTGCTCGGGCGTCAGGCCGTCGATCCGCTGCCCCTTGAAGCGGATCGCGCCGCCGTCGTGCGGCCGGACGGCGACGAGACCCAGGATGGCGCGGATCACGGTCGTCTTGCCGGCGCCGTTCGGGCCGATCAGGCTCACGATCTCGCCCGGCGCGACGTGCAGCGTGACCCGCCGCAGGACTTGCAGCGGCCCGTAGCCCGCGTCGACCTCGTCGAGCGCCAGCAGCGGCTCAGCCATGGGCCTCCCCGAGATACGCCTTCACCACCGTGGCGTCCCGCATGACGTCGGCGGGGCGGCCCTCGGCGATCTTCTCGCCGTAGTTCAGCACCACGACCCGGTCGGCCAGCCCGAGGATCGCCCGCATGATGTGCTCGGTGACCATCAGCGTACGCCCGCGCTCGCGGACCTTGCGGAGCAGCCCGACGGCCGCCTCCACCTCGGTCTGGTTGAGCCCGGCCATGTTCTCGTCGAGGAGGATCAGCGGCGCGCCGGTCGCGAGCACGCGGGCCAGGTCCGCGCGCCGCCGCTCGGCGATCGACAGCGTCTCCGCCGACAGCTCCGCCTTGTCGCCGAGGCCGACGAACGCCAGCCACTCCTGCGCCTGCCGGCGGGCGTCCGACAGGCTGGCGCCGTGCCCGTAGAGCGCGGCCACCAGCACGTTCTCGGCGACCGTCAGCCGGGGGAAGAGCTGGGGGATCTGGAACGTCTTGGCGATGCCGAGCCGGCAGACGGCATCCGGGCGGAGGCCGGTGAGGGAGCGCCCGCGATAGACCACGTCGCCCGCGCTCGGGCGGTCGAGGCCGGAAATCACGTTGAAGAGCGTGCTCTTGCCCGCGCCGTTCGGCCCGATGATGCCGAGGATCTCGTGCTCGCTCAGCGTGAACTCGACGTCGTTGAGCGCGACGAGCGAGCCGAAGCGCTTCGTCACGCGCCGCACCTCGAGCAAGGTCATTGTTCGTCCTGGGCGCCCCGAAATGGCCCCCAGACCCCCGACGCTCGGACGCGCCGCGGCGGAGCCGTGGCGCGCCCCGGACCTGGCGCACGACGGCTCATACGGCCCCCGGTGCCGGCCGCCGCCGGCCCAGACGGAGCAGGCCCGCCAGCCCCGCCGGCGCGAACAGCGAGATGGCCACGATGATCACGCCGATGATGATGAGGTAGTAGTAGACGAGGCGCGTCCCCAGGTACTCGGACGTGAGCGTGAGGAACGTGGCGCCCAGCACGGGGCCGAACGGCGTGCCGAGCCCGCCGAGCAGCGCCATCACGACCATCTGGAACGTGATGGCGGCGCCGAACACCTCCTGGGCGTTGATATAGGACAGCCAGTAGCCGGCGGTGCCGCCCGTCACCGCGATCGCGAAGGCGCTGCCGACGTAGAGACGCCGCCGCAGCCGGTGGATGTC
>DASUPA010000434.1:0-4245 GCA_036276335.1 Candidatus Methylomirabilota bacterium
GAGCGCCGTCACGTCCTGGCCCTTGAACCGCACGCGCCCGCTGCGCGCGGGCAGCAGCCCCATGATGGTGTCGATGGTCGTGGTCTTGCCGGCGCCGTTGCGCCCCACCAGGCAGACCGCCTCGCCGGCGGCCAGCGAGAGGGAGACGGACCGGAGGATCTGCGCGGGCCCCCGGTACGTCTCCACCCGATCGACCTCCAGCATCGGCGTCGGGGGGATCATCGCGTCTCCGGCGTGCCGATCAGCGTCGTGAGGACCCGCTCGTCGCGACGGATCTCGTCGGGCGTGCCGTCGGCCAGGATCGCGCCCTGATGCATGGCCACGATGCGGTCGGAGTACGAGAAGACGACGTCCATGTCGTGCTCGATGATGGCGGCCGAGATCCGCTCCGAGCGCACCACGGCCGAGATCGTGTCCATGATCGGCGCCTTCTCGCGCGTGCTCACGCCGCTCGTGGGCTCGTCGAGGAACAGCAGGCGCGGCCGCAGCGCGTAGGCGATGGCGACGTCGAGCAGCTTGCGCTCGCCCTGCGACAGCCCGCCGGCGGGGACGGTCGCCTTGCCGTCCATCCGGAAGGTCGCCAGGATCTCGATGGCCTCCTGCCAGACCGGCCGATCGGCCTCGGCCAGCGCCCACAGCTTCCGCGTCTTCCCCTGCCGGGAGAAGATCGCCAGCGCCACGTTGTCCAGCGCGCTGAGCTGATCGAAGAGGTTCACGAGCTGGAAGCTCCGCGCGATGCCGGCCGCGATCCGCTCGTGCACCGACTGCGTGGTGACGTCGGCGCCGCGGAAGACGATCTGCCCCGCGTCGGGCCGCAGCAGGCCGCTGATCAGGTTGACGAGGGTGGTCTTCCCGGCCCCGTTGGAGCCGATCAGCGCCAGCACCTCGCCCTCGTGCACGCGGAAGTCGACGCGATCCACGGCGCGGAACTCGCCGAACTGCTTCACGACGGCCCGGGTCTCCAGCAGCACCGTCATCGCGACCGCCAGCGCGTCCAGAGACGCTCGAAGGTGCCCACGATGCCGGTGGGCAGCGACACGACCAGGATCACCAGCACGACGCCGAGCAGGAGCTGCCAGTACACGGTGTAGCCGACGGCATAGGTCTTCAGGTAGTTGAAGACGATGGCGCCGATCACCGGGCCGGTGAACGACCGAAAGCCGCCGAGGACGGTCATGAAGACGATCTCGCCGGAGAACGTCCAGTGCATGATGTCGGGCGTGGTGAGGCCGTTGAGCGGCACCCAGAGCGCGCCCGCCAGCCCCGTGAAGACGCCGGAGACGAGGAACGCCACCCAGCGGTATTTCCGGATCTGGATGCCGACGAACGCGGCCCGCACCTCGTTGTCGCGGATCGCCTGCAGGGCGCGGCCGAACGGCGAGTTGACGATCACCCACATGACGGCGACGCACACGGCGAAGATGGCCAGCACGTAGTAGTAGTAGGCGGTCGCGAGGAACTCGATCTTGTCGCCGGCGCCGGTGAGGACGCCGAGCAGTGTCGGCGTCGGCACGCGGAGGCCGTCGGTGCCGCCCGTGACCCAGAAGAACTTGAACGCGAGGCTCCAGAGCACCTGCGACAGCGCCATGGTCAGGATGCCGAAGAAGATCCGCGTGTAGCGGACACAGGCGAAGCCGAAGACGGCCGTCACCAGCACGCAGGCGACCACGGCCCCCGCCAGGAACAGCTCCATCGAGGTCACGCCGAGGTACTTCACCATGAGGGCCACGCTGTAGGCGCCGACCCCGAAGTACGCGGAGTGGCCGAACGACAGGAGGCCCGTGTACCCCAGGAGCAGGTTGAACCCGAGGGCGGCGATGCCCATGATGAGCCCGTAGGCGAGCAGGATCGTCTGGTACTGGTCGGCCACCCACGGCAGCGCCACGAGGATCGCGAGCGCGGGGATCGCCCAGCCGAGCGTGCGCACCGGCGACCGGTGCTCGAGCGCGAGCGCGGCGGTGGTCACGGCCGCCCGAAGAGCCCGGCCGGCCGCAGGAGCAGCACGAGGGCGGCGATGAGGTAGAGCACGGCCAGCTCGATCTCCGGGAACCAGGCGATGCCCGCCTCGCGCACGACGCCGACGATGAGCGCGCCGAGCAGGGCGCCCTCGAGGCTCCCCAGCCCGCCGACCACGACGACGATGAACGACAGGATCAGCGCGTCCACGCCCATGCCGAGGACGGCCGACTGGCTCGGCACGATGATGGCGCCGCCCAGCCCCGCCATCAGGCAGCCGAGGGTGAACGCCTGCACGTAGACGCGGTTCACGTTGACCCCCAGCGCCGCCGACATGCGCATGTCCTGCGACGTGGCGCGCAGCACCACGCCGAAGCGCGTCTTGTAGATGAAGGCCCACAGGAAGACGGCGGCGAGGCCGCCGACGGCGATGACGAGGAAGTTGTAGGTCGGGTAGATCGCCTCGCCGATGGCGACGCTGCCGAAGTTCTCGAACAGCGCGCTCGCGGACAGCGGGTACGGCCCCCAGATGAAGCGGATGACGTCGTCGATGATCATCAGGAGCCCGAACGTCACGAGCAGCTGGTACTCCTCGGCGCGCCGGTAGAAGCGCCGGAGCAGCGTCGGCTCCAGCACCGCGCCGACGCCGGCGGCCGCGAGGGCGCCCGCGGGCAGGACGAGGAGCAGCAGCGCGGTGGACGGGGCGCTCGGCCCGCCCGGGGCGTCGCCGCCGGAGAGCATGGTCGCGCGCCCCACCGCCCACGCGCTCACGTAGGCGCCGAAGGCGTAGAGGTTGCCGTGGGCGAGGTTGATGATCCGCATGACGCCGTAGATGAGGCTGAGCCCGCCCGCGATCAGGAAGAGCACCGAGGCGTACAGCAGGGCGTTCAGCAGGTGAATGACCAGGATGTCCATCAGTCTCCGACGCGGTACGGGATCACCTTCACCTCCGGCCGCACGAGGTTGCCGTCCAGGGACAGCGCGACCACCATGCGATACGCGCCGGGGATGAGCTGGACCCCCGGATCGATGACCAGCCGCCCGTCGCGCACCTCCCGCGAGGTCCCGGCCGCGGCCAGCGCGCCGGCCGCGTCGACGACCGTCCAGTGCGCCGTCAGCGGCTCGCGGGTCTTCTCTCCGGGCGGCTGCGGCCGGAACGGCTCGCGCACGATCTTGTACGAGCGCGCGGCCTTCTCGACGCGCTCCACGTCGGCCTGGACCTCGAGCCGGCCGCCGCGGCGCTCGACGGCCCGCACGTAGGCGCGCAGCGGGATCGGATACTGGTCGAAGGAGCCGACGCCGAGCGCGTACGTGAAGTCCCGGAAGACGGGCAGCGTGGCGCTGTCGGCGCCCACCGCGCCGAGGATGTAGGGACCGGCCGTCGCGAGGAAGTGGCCGCGCGCGCGCGCGAACGCCCGCAGCGCGGCCCAGCGCTGGCGGGCCTCGTCGGCCGTCACGAACCCCGCGAGCGGCCCCGGCACCCACGCCTTTCGCTCCAGCTCGGCGGCGAGCCGCGACAGCGCCTCGCGCTGCGTCCGGTCGCGCACCAGGTCCAGCCACGGGACGCGGCGACGACGCGCCTCGCCCTCCGAGAAGGCGCCGATGCCGCGCACGACCGCCTCCTCCATGAGCGCGAGCACGTGCCAGGGCACCGGACTCCACGGCGGCGCGATCGACACCGCCGTGCGCGCATCGACCGACGGACCGAGATACACCTCCACCTCGGGGATGTCGTAGAGCAGCTGCATGTCGCCGAGGTCCTTCACCTCCTTGACGACGCGCACGACGCGGACGGCGGCGACCGTGCGGCGCGCGAGCGCGGTCGCGCGGTGGAGCTCGGCGTCGTGGTACCGGCCGGCCGCCTCGGCCCCCCCGGCCGCGACGAAGGCGTACGGATAGAGCACGTCCGCCACCGTCATGCGCTCGCCGTCGTGCGACCTGGACAGCAGCACGCGGTACGTCACGCGCGTCCGTGCCGCCAGGGGCTCGCCGGCCGGGCGAAGCGTCGCCGGCAGCAACGCGTCGCCGGGCGCGTGCGTCGCCTCGGTCACCGCGAGCGGCCGCGCGCGGTTCGGGATGAACCGCGCGTTGTCCGGATCGAACAGCAGCGCGGGGTCGCCGACGGCGGCCCACACCACCCGCCCCGGGACGTCGCCGAAGCCGCCGACCGGGTTCCAGGCCGCGCGTGGAGGGCCCGGGACGCCGACGTGGAGCCAGCCATTCCACGGAAAGTCCTTGAGCTTGACGGTGCGCACGAAGATCGGCGACGCCAGGCCGGCCTGCGCGTCG
>DASUPA010000435.1:0-3760 GCA_036276335.1 Candidatus Methylomirabilota bacterium
GTGACGGCGAGCAGGGGCACGAGCGACAGGAGCGTGGAGTAGACGAGCCCCATGGCTCGCAAGTTCATGAGTCCGTCGCGCGCCGCCCGGACGGCGACGATCACCATGCGCAGCAGGTGCACGGGCACCCGCCGCACCGGCGTGAGCTGAGCGGCGTCCATCGTCCACAGATCGTGGCCGAGATAGCGCCACGCCGCCGCCCACGGACGCCACATGATCGGGTCCGTCAGTGGGCCTGGCGCGACGACTCCGCCTCGGCGCGGAACGGCTCGCGCAGGACGACCTTCACGCCGCCGATGACGCCGGTGACGTCACCGACTCGACGATACGCTTGCCGGGGGTCCGCCATGACGGCCTCCTTCCGAGGGTCGGTGCACGAGCGCCTGCGGGCACCCTTTTCCCCCGCAATTTTCGCGCGATCGACATCAAGGCGCAACGTCGGTGCCAGACCGGTGGCGGTCTCAAAAGGCCCGCCGTGAGGCCCCAGAAGCGCCCAGGGCGTGCGGGATGACGACATGCTGTCGTCTCCTCGAGAGCCGGTCGCCGTTGGTGTGTGGTTACTGGCTTGGCGCTCGCGCGTCGGCGCTCGCCCTCGGCTCCGCCAGCCAGAAACAGATCGAGCCGGCGACGCAGAAGAGCGTGGCGACGAGGAACGGGATGCGATAGCTGCCCGTGACGTCGAAGACCGCGCCGGCGAACCAGGGGCCGAGCGCGCCGCCGAGTCCGTTCCCGATGCTCATGAAACCGTAGATGGCGCCGAAGCGCCGCCCGGGAAAGCGCGCAGCGGCGATCGCGGTGATGATCGGACCGCGCGCGCCGAAGCCGAGGCCGAAGAGCACCGCGTACGCGTAGAGCGCGGCGGCATGCCGCCACGGCTCGATCGAGAGCAACGCCAGCGTGCCGGCCGCCGTGCACGCGTACGAGATCGTCGCCGACAGCGCCCGACCGATGCGGTCGGCCGCGAAGCCGAACAGGACCCGGCCGGCGATGGACACGAAGCCCGTCAGGCCAAAGATGCCCGCGACGAAGAGCCGCGGGAAGCCATGGTCGACCGCGAAGGCGACCTGGTGCGTGATGACCGTGAACACCGCGAGCGGCGTGAACATGTAAGCGAGGAACAGCGCCCAGAAGGCGCGGGTCCGGAGCGCGGCCGGCACGCGGATGCCGCCGTCGTCGACCGACGTCCCGGCCGACACGGTCTTCGACGGCGCTGCACGCGGCGCCTCCTGCGCGCCCCACCACACCAGCGGCACCAGCAGCAGGAGCGTGCCGATGCCGAGCCACAGGTACGCATCGCGCCAGCCATACGTGGAGATGAGCCACTGCGCGAGCGGGCCGATGGTCAGCACGCCCACGCCCATCCCGGAGAAGGCGAGGCCCATCATGGTCGCCTGCCTCGTGGCGAACCACTGCGCGACCAGCGCGGCGCTCGGCACCCAGCCGACGGCGGAGATCGCCGCGGCCGTGAGGAGACCGGTCACGACATAGAGGTGCCACACCGCGGTGATCCGGCTGCCGAGCAGGCTCGACACGCCGAGCACCACCACGCCCGAGAGGATCAGCCGGCGCGCCCCGAATCGATCGACCAGCGCGCCGATCGCCGGCGACAGCAGGCCCTGGACCACGGCGGACAGCGAGAAGGCGCCGGCCGCCAGGCCGCGTGACCATCCGAACTCCTCGAGGAGCGGGACGAGGAATACCGAGAAGGAGAACATCAGGCCGAAGGTGACGCCCAGCGTGAGCCACACGGTGACGACGAGGAGCCGCGGAGATACCGGGCGCGGAGAGGTCACGTGCATGGCAGGATACCCGGCATTGGAGGTTTCATGCTCGAGGCGGAGATCGTCATCGTGGGCGGCGGCATCGCGGGCTGCTCCGCAGCGTTCCACCTGGCGTCGCACGGGCGCCGCGTCGTGGTGCTGGAGCGGGGCGACATCGCCTCGGCTGCGTCCGGACAGAACATGGGCGGCATCGACTCCTACGGATGGGGTGACGCGCCCGACCTCCAGGCGCATCTCACGGCGGGGAGCCTCGAGATCTTCGAGGCCGTGCAGGCGGAGCTCGGTCAGGACATCGAGTTCCGGCGCTCCGGCGGGCTCCAGGCGATCCGCACGGCGGCGGAGTACGCGTGGGAGCGCGAGCGCGTCGAGACGCTCCGCAAGCGCGGACAGCTGGCGGAGCTTCTGACGCCGCGCGAGGCGCGCAGCATCGAGCCCGGGCTGTCTCCTGCCCTGCTCGGAGCCATGTACGCGCCGCGGCGCGGACAGGCGGACCCGGTCCGGGCGACACAGGCGTTCGCCCGCCTCGCCGAGCTGCGCGGCGCACGCGTGGTGACCCACCACGAGGTGACCGCGGTGACGCCGCGGCCGGCCGGCGGCTACTCGCTCACGACGTCGGGCACGGACGTCGTCGCCGGCGCCCTCGTCATCGCCGCCGGGGCGTGGTGTGGTCCGCTCGGCACGATGCTCGACCTCGACGTTCCCGTCGTCCCCGTGCGGGGCCAGATGTGGGCGACGGCGCCGGTCGGGCCCCGCAGCTTCCACACCATCTCGGCCGCGGAGTCCGCGATGGCGTGGGCGCGGGATCACGGCGGCGCGCCGCCCGATCTCACGATCCGCGACGGCCGGCGCGTCACGCGCCATCTCTACGGCCGCCAGCGACGCAACGGCGAGATCATCTTCGGCGGGGACCGTGAGGTGGTGGGATACGACACCACGCCCGATCCGCGTGGCATCGCGGTGAACCGCGACCATGCGGCCTCCGTGCTGCCATTCCTCGGCGATTTCCCGATCGCGCGCACGTGGGCCGGCCTGATGCCCTTTCCCCTGGACGGCAAGCCGCTGATCGGTCACATCCCGGGTCGCGACAACGTCTGGATCGTGACGGGGCTCGCGTCCTCGGGCTTCGGCCGCGGCCCGATGGCCGGAAAGCTCCTCGCGGACTATCTGCACACCGGCGTGCCGGCGCCGGTGCTGGCCGAGGCGGATCCCACCGGCCGCGTGCGAGAACGCCGGCGGGGCCAGGACGACGCGCCGTGCGAGTGATCGGCGCGCAGAAGGGGGAAACCGCAATGGACGAGACGGAGAAGATCAGCAGCGCCTGGCAACGCAGCGTGCGCGGCCTGAGCAGGCGCCCGGAGCTGGGCAAGGTCACGCACAGCGTCACGGCGCGAATCACCGAGGGTCTGACCTGTGCCGTCGAGGCGGGGGGGCACCGGCTGGTCGCCGACCAGCCGGAGATCGCGGGCGGCAACAACCGGGGCCTGCCGCCCTCGCTGTACGTGGAGACCGCGCTGGCATCGTGCCTGGCCATCGGCTACCGACAGCGCTTCGCCGCGACCGGCGTGCCCGTCCGAGCCATCGAGGTGAAGGTGACAGCGACCATCGACGTGTGCGGCCAGTACGGGCTCGACGACGCCAAGCTCGGCTTCGATGGACCGGTCAGCTATGCCGTGCGCGTGGACAGTCCAGCGGCCGAGGAAAGGGTTCTGGAGGTTCTGGACTGGGTCGACGCCCACAGCCCGCTCACGAACATCCTGCGCAAGCCGGTCGATCTCCGCCGCGAGCTGACACTCATTCGCACGGACGACTGACGAGCGCCGCAGGCCGTCATGGAACCGCGCCTGCAGCGGCGAGTGCAGCGTTACGGCTGGGACAAGGCTGCACCCGTCTATGCCGCGGCGTGGCAGCAGCAGCTCGCGCCGGCACAGGCGCGGCTGCTGGCGATGGCCGCGGCGCGACCCGGCGAGCGCGTGCTCGAT
>DASUPA010000436.1:0-2248 GCA_036276335.1 Candidatus Methylomirabilota bacterium
GAGGTCCCGCCACTCGCCGCGAGCTCGGGCACCGACGCCTGGAGGGTCTGGATCTGTCGCGCGAGATCGGGCTCCGGCGCCGCCTGCGCGGCGTCGAAGGCGTGGAGCTGGGCGAGAAAGGCGAGCCGCAGCCGTTCCAGCTCGAGACGGTTGCGCGCGCCCGCCAGCTCCCGCTCGACGCTCGCCCGCTGCGCGGCCGGCGCGCTCCGGACCCGGGCCCGGAGCCGCGCCACGGCCGCCTCGCTCTCCGCGATCGCGCGCTCGGTCAGGGCGCGCTCCTCCTCGGCGCGCGGCTGCCGGGACGCTCCGGTCCGGGCGTCCGCCGGCTCGGCGACCAGCGCGCTCTTGGCGCGGGCGGCCGCGAACGCCCGGGCCAGCGCCTGCCGCGCGACCTGTTCCTCGCTTCCCGCGAGCGGGACGCCGGCGGCACCGCGGACCACGCGGAGCGTGACCCGCACGTCGCCGAACCACTGGAGCGCGGCGTTCAGATCCGCGATCACGCCGTCGGCCGTGATCGCCGGCGGCGGCGGTGACGCGGGACGGTCGGCGGCCGAGGCGCCGGCGGCCACGACGAGAAGGAGGAGCGCGACGAGACGGCCCGTGGTCCGTCGGCCGCGCGAGCGGACGCAAAGGCAGACGCCGGCCGACGTCATGCCCGACCGTCGAGCAAGCCCCGTGCCGCTGGACCGCCCGCGGCGCCGCGAGCACGTCGCCCGCGGACTAGGCTAGGGCACGCGCGCGCGGCCCTCGCAGCAGCCGCCCCGGCAGGGCGCCGGTCGGCTTGCCGTCACGGAGCACGGTCTCGCCGTTCACGACGGTCGCGGCGATCCCGCGGCACCGCTGCACGAGCCGCTTGGCGCCGGCGGGCAGATCGGTGACGACCTCCGGCATCTCGGCCGCGATCGTGTCGGGATCGAACACGACGAGATCGGCGGCCATGCCCTCGCGGACCAGGCCGCGGTCCGCGAAGCCCCAGTAGCTGGCGGGCACGAGCGTCAGCATGCGGACCGCCTCCTCCAGCGTGAACGCCTGCTTCTCGCGGACCCAGTGCGCCAGCAGGTGCGTCTGGAGCGAGGAGTCCATCAGCTGCGAGACGTGGGCACCGGAGTCCGAGAAGGTGACGACCGCGTGCTTGTAGCGCATCAGCTCGAGGGCGACGTCCTGGTCCTCGTTGGCGATCGGCTGGAAGAAGAACGCGTCGAAGTCGCGCTCGAGGGCGACGTCGATCATCGCCTCCACGGGGTCGCAGCCGCGCTGGCGCGCCACCTCGGCCACCGAGCGGTGCGGTCCGTGGACGTTGTCCATGACGAAGATCCAGTCGAACACCGCCGGCCGCGCCTCCGTTCCGATCGGCTTGCCCTCGAACTTCGCGCGCGCGGCGCCCACGAGCTGCGGGCGCAGCGCGGGATCGCGCAGGCGCTCCTTCTGCTCCGCCGGCGGCAGCGTGCGGATCTCCCGCCACACGGGCAGCTTGTCGAACGGCGTCTGCGTCTTGAACGAGAGGATGGCCGACAGCGCGCGGCTGTGCACCTGGGCGAACATCCGGCCGCCCGCCGCCGCCGTCTCGTCGATCAGCCGCACGTACTCGCGCCAGATGCCGGGCGCGTCCTTCCGGCCGAAGAGCCCGAAGGTGATCGGCCGGCCCGTCTCGACGGCCAGCTCGCGGAGGCGGCGATGGTAGTCGCGGCGCGCCTCCTCGCCGCCGGTGGTGCGGTCCACCCCCTCGCCCGCCAGCTCGAAGATGCCCGCGTTGAGGTCGCCCATGACGCCGACCAGTCGACGCACCTCGTCCCACGTCGCCATGCGGCTCGCCACCGGACGCCGGTCCGGGGTCTCGTGGCTCGGCGAGCGCGAGGTCGTGAAGCCGATGGCGCCCGCCTCGATGGCGTCCCGCAGCTCGGCCTCCATCGCCCGCACGTCGTCGTCGTTCGCCGCCCCGTCGAACGCCCGCTCGCCCATGACGTAGGTCCGCAGCGCCGAGTGGCCCACGTAACCCGAGTAGTTGATGCCCTTCGGCAGCCGCTCCAGGGTCTCGAGGAACTCCCGGTACGTCGTCCAGGACCACTCGATGCCCGCGTCCATCGCCTCGGCGGAGATGTCCTCGGCCCGCTCGAGGTTGCGGATGACCAGATGCTTGTCCTTCGACGAGCACGGCGCCAGCGTGAAGCCGCAGTTACCCATGACCACGCTCGTGATGCCGTGCCAGCAGGAGCAGGTGCCGTACGGATCCCAGAAGATCTGCGCGTCC
>DASUPA010000437.1:0-2268 GCA_036276335.1 Candidatus Methylomirabilota bacterium
TCCGCCTGCCGGCCACGGTGTACGTCGAGCTCTTCCGCGGCGTGCCGCTCGTCATGGTCATCTTCTGGATCTGGTTCATCGTCCCGCAGCTCCTGCAGCGGCCGATCCCCGAGTACGGCGTGGCCCTGACCGCCTTCGTCATCTTCGAGGCGGCGTACTTCGGGGAGATCGTCCGGGCCGGCGTGCAGTCGGTGCCGCGGGGCCAGGTGGAGGCGGCCACCGCCCTCGGCCTGACGTCGACGAAGACGATGACCTACGTCGTCCTGCCGCAGGCGCTCCGGAACATGGTCCCGTCGCTCGTCACGCAGATGATCGTGCTCTTCAAGGACACCTCGCTCGCCTCGATCATCGGCTACGTGGACCTCACCAAGGCCGCCCAGATCGTCAACAACCGCGAGATCAAGCCCTTCGAGCTCTATCTCTTCATCGCGGTCGTCTACTGGCTCTGCACCTACTCGATGTCGCGCGTGGCCCGGCGTCTCGAGCACCGGCGCGCCACCGCCTGAGCTCCGCGGTGGCGGACGCGCGTCCGGGGCTCTCCGGTGAGCGGCGGCCGCGCGGGATCGCGCGGCCACCCGGCGGCGCGGGCGGCGATGCCTGAGACGACGCTGTCGAACGGGGTGCGCCTGCACTGGCGCGAGGCCGGGGATCCGACGAGCCCGGTCGTAATCTGGATCCACGGCGGCTCCGTGGAGGACTCGTCGTCGATGGTGGCCGACCTCGAGCCGTTCTTCGGGCGCATCCGCGCGCTCTTCCCGGACACCCGCGGCCACGGCCTCAGCCAGAAGTTCGAGCGCGTGGCGGACTACACCTACGCGCGGAAGGCGGAGGACGTGCTCCTGTGGCTCGACGCGCTCGACATCGAGCGCGCCGTCTTCGGCGGCGCCTCCATGGGCGCCGCGCTGTCGCTGTGGCTCGCCGTCCACGCCCCCGCCCGCGTGCGGGCGGTGGTGTCGATCAGCGGGCCGCCGTACGCGCCCCCCGCCGAGGACGTCGCGTGGTGGCGCGCGCACCGGCCGCTGGTGGAGGCGGGGCGCTTCGAGGCCTACTACGACGCCAACGTGCGCATGCGTGTCGGCGACGCGGCGCTGGCGCGGCTGAAGGCGCGGCCCGAGCGCTACGCGGCGCTCACCGGCGTGCTGCGGCGGCACTCGGTCGCCTCGCTGCTCGCCCTCCTGGACGAGACGTATGCGCGCACCGACTGGCTCGCCGACTGCGCGCGCATCCGCTGCCCGGTGCAGGTCGTCGCCGGCTCGCTCGACCACTTCCCGACGATCGCGATGTCGGAGCGGCTGGCGGCGACCATCCCCGGCGCGCGGCTGCACGTCGTGGACGGCGGCACGCACTTTCCCAACCGGTCGCATCGCGCGGAGGTCCAGGCCGTCGTCGCCCGCTTCCTCGACGAGATCGGTGTATAACATCGGGCCATGCCGGCCATCGTCGACCTCAGCTTCCCGATCCGCCCGCACTTCCGCTGGAAGGTCACCCCGAGGCTGATCTCGTCGCACGCCGCCGGGGACCTCTTCCAGTCCACGGTCCTCATGATCGCCTGCCACGCCTACACACACGTCGACGCGCCGGTGCACTTCCTGCCCGGCGAGCGCGACATCGCCTCCATGCCCGTGGACCAGTGGATCGGCGACGCCGCCGTGGTCGACCTCTCGCACCTCAGCGACAACGGCGAGGTCAGCGCGGCCGAGCTGGACGCGCACGCCGGCCACGTGCGCCACGGCGACATCGTCCTGCTGCGCACCGACTGGCCGCGCAAGGTGAGCGTGGAGAGCGAGCAGTTCTGGCGGGACGCGCCGTACACCGGACGCTCGGCGTGCGACTGGCTGGTGCGGCGCGGCGTGAAGGCCGTCGGCTACGACTATCCCCCGGACCACTGCATCCGCACCATGATCTTCGCGCCCGAAGTGCCGGTGGCGCGCGCCGAGTGCGTCACGCACGACGTCTTCTTCCCGGCCGGGATCACCGTCATCGAGTACCTGACCAATTTGGACCGGGTCGGCGCCGCGCGCTGCCGGTTCGTGGCGCTTCCACTGCGCCTCGAGGGCGCCGACGGCTCTCCGGTTCGCGCGGTCGCCCTGGTCGACTGAGCGCCGGGCGGGGCTCCGGGGCCCACGGTAGCCCCGTCGATCCGCGGTATGATCGATTGCATGTCCCGGGCATGGCTCATCGTTCCCCTGCTCATGCTCGCCGCCGGCTGCACCGGCGAGTCGCCGGCCACCGCGTCCCAGGACAAGGCCCCGGCCGCCCCGCCGCCCC
>DASUPA010000438.1:0-8080 GCA_036276335.1 Candidatus Methylomirabilota bacterium
GCCGGCGGCCAGCGATGCGTCGGCCTCCGCCACGCCGGGAAGCGCCGCGTAGTCGAGCCACGCCAGCGCGGCCGCATCCGCGGCCAGCGCGGCCGACGCGGCGACGACGACCGCCACCGGCGAGCCCTGCGCCCGCACCACGTCCGCGGCGAGGAACGGCATGGGCGGTCGCACCATGCCCTCGATCGGGCGGAGCGTGCCGAGAGCCGGAAAGGGGTCGAGCTCGGCCGCCGACACGACGGCCAGGACGCCCGGCGCCTTGCGCGCGGCCTCGAGGTCGCTCGCCTGGATCCGCGCGTGGGCGTGCGGGCTCCGGACGAAGACGACGTGCGCGAGGCCCTCCAGGCGGAGATCGTCGAGGAAGCGCCCGGCGCCGCGCAGCAGCGGCGGGTCCTCGCGGCGCCGGACGGCGCGACCGACGTGGCTCACGTTCCCGGGCCCGGATCGACGGCGGCGGCCATCACGGGCCCGGATTGTACAATCACGCTCGTGTCCGTGCGTGTCCGCTCGCCGCTCGCCTCCTGGTTCGCCGGTCCCGCATCCCTCGAGGCCTTCCGCCGCCGCATCCTCGGACGTCGCGCCGTCGTGCGTGCGCCGCGGGATGGCGCCTGGCGCTCGATCGCGCCGGACTTCGCCGGCGCCGTGGCGCTCGCCCGCTCGGGGCTGCCGTTCCAGATCGCCGTCGAGCGACGCTACGACCGCTCGGGAGATCCGCGGCGGCTCCGGGCGGCGCTGAGCGCCGGCGCGACCGTGTACCTGCCGCAGGTCCACCAGGTGCTCCCGCGCGTCATGCGGCTCATCGTCGCCCTGCGCGCCGCGCTGCTCGGTCCGTTCCGCGAGGAGTGCTCGTTCCTCTTTGTCGTCGAGGGCCAGGGACGCGAGGGGATGGGGCTGCACCACGACGGTGAGGTGGACGCCTTCTGGCTACAGCTCGAGGGCCGGAGGACGGTGACGCTCGGCCCGCCGGTCTCACCGCGCAGCCCGCTCGATCTCGACGCCCGGCACGTCGGCCGCGAGCGCGGGGACGGCTGGCGCTCGCTCGAGCTGACGCCCGGCTCGCTGCTCCATCTCCCGCCGCGGACGCCGCACGACGTCGTCTGCCACGGACGCTCGCTCGCGCTGTCGCTCACGTGGTCCCGGCCGCGCCGCCGGGTGCGGCCGGGAAGCCGGGCTCGCGCGCAGGCGCTGGTCTCGTGGGACGTGGTCTCGGGCCGCGCGCATCCGCCGCCCCGCCCGGGGCGCCGGTGGCTGTGGACCCAGGCGCCGGCGGTGGCCGGACCCCCGCGCGGCCGTGCCTTTCCGCTGTGGACCGCGGACGACGAGCTGTGGATGCCCGCCGCCGTCCGCCCGCTGGCCTCGCAGCTGGCCACCATGCCCGCCGTCGCGCGTGCGCCGCGCGCGGCGGCGCCGCTGCTGGCGCACGGGCTGCTCGCGCGCGAGGACCTGCCCTTGACCATCGTCCCGGACGCGCCCCGCGCGCTCGACGGCTGGCGGTTCGCCTGAGCATGCTGCGGCGGGTCCCGTTCTTCTACGGCTGGATCGTGGTGGCTGTCGCGTTCGTCACCATGGGGATCGGCGTCAACACGCGGACCGCGTTCTCGCTGCTGTTCCCGCCGATCCTCGCGGAGTTCGGCTGGGAGCGCGCGGCGACCGCCGGCGCCTTCTCCGTCGGTTTCCTCGTCGCCACCGCCTACGTGCCGTTCATGGGCATGGCGATGGACCGCTTCGGTCCCCGGATCGTGATCCCGGTCGGCGTGGTGATCTGCGGGACGGGCCTCGCCCTCGCGACGCTGATCTCGCGGCCGTGGCATCTCCACGTGACGCTCGGCGCGCTGGTGGGCGGCGGCTCCATCTTCCTCACCTACATCGGTCACTCGCTCTTCCTGCCGCACTGGTTCGTCCGGCGGCGCGGCCTCGCCATCGGCATCGCGTTCGCCGGCGTCGGCGTCGGCTCCATCGTCCTGTTCCCGTGGCTGCAGCGCATGATCGAGGCCGCCGGCTGGCGCGCCGCCTGCTGGGCGCTCGCGCTGACGCTCGTGCTCATCGTCCTGCCGCTCAACGTCGTGTTCCAGCGCCGGCGGCCGGAAGACCTCGGGCTGACACCCGACGGCGGGGCCGTCGGGTCCGCCACGCGCCGCGCCGACGACAACGTGGTCGACCGCGCCTGGGCCGAGGTCGACTGGACGCTCCGGCGCGCCATCCGCACCGCGCGCTTCTGGTGGCTCTTCGTCGGCTTCTTCTGCGCCCTCTTCGCCTGGTACATGGTGCAGGTCCACCAGACGAAGTACCTGCTGGAGGTCGGGTTCGATCCCACGCGCGCCGCGTTCGCGCTGGGACTCGTCGGGCTCTTCAGCATCGTCGGGCAGATCGGGCTCGGCCACCTCTCGGACCGCATCGGCCGGGAGTGGGCCTGGACCATCGGCGGGCTCGGCTTCGTCGGCTGCTACCTCGCCCTGCTGCTGCTCCCCGCGTACCCGACGGGCCTCACGCTCTACGCGATGGTCGCCTCGCAGGGGCTCGTCGGCTACGGGCTCGCGTCGGTCTTCGGCGCCATCCCCGCCGAGATCTTCCAGGGACGGCACTTCGGAACGATCTTCGGGACGCTGAACCTCGGTGCCAACGCGGGGGCCGCCTGCGGCCCGTGGGTGGCCGGGGCGATCTACGATCGGACCGGCAGCTACACCGGCGCTTTCTGGATGGCCATCGTCGCCAGCCTCGTCTCGATGGTGGCCATCTGGCTCGCCTCGCCGGGCCGCGTCCGGGCCGTGGCCGGGCGCGTCAGACGAGACGCGGCAGCAGCGCGCTGATCGAACCGTGCAGGATGACGTCGGCGAGCGCGTCCATCTCCGTCGGCTCCGCGTTGACGATGACCACGCGGGCGCCCGCCTCCTTCGCCGCCGGCACGACGCCCGCGATCGGGTAGACGGAGAGCTTCGTTCCCACCGCCAGCATCAGGTCGCAATTCCGCGCGGCCTGCTCCGCCCGGCGGAGATCCTCGGGCACCAGGCTCTGGCCGAACGAGATCGTCGCCGCCTTGAGGATGCCGCCGCAGGAGCGGCACGGCGGATCCTCCTCGCCGGCGCGCACGCGCGCCAGCGCGCGCTCCATCGGCGCCCGCTCGCCGCACGCCAGGCAGGTCACGTCGCGGGCGGTGCCGTGGATCTCGACCACCAGCGACGGGGACGAGCCGGCACGCTGGTGCAGGCCGTCGATGTTCTGGGTGAGCAGGGCGAGCAGCGTCCCGCGCCGCTCCAGCGTGACGAGCGCCTTGTGGCCGTCGTTGGGCTCGGCGTGGAGCGCGGGGGACTCGAGCCGGCTCCGCCACGAGCGCTTGCGGACCTCGGGATCGGCGACGTAGTGCTGGATCGTCGCCATCTTCTCGGCCTCGGGGTTCCGCGTCCAGAGGCCCCGCGGCCCGCGGAAGTCGGGGATGCCCGAGTCGGTCGAGATGCCCGCGCCCGTGAGCACGAGGATGCGGCGCGCCGCGTCGATGAGGCGGCGGGCGGCGGCGACGGCGGCCTCGAGGTCCCGGTCGTCAGCGGACACGGCGACTACATACCACGGGGGCGGTTGGCGAGTCCGATCCTCCGGCCGACCTGCGGCGGCCGCTCCAGCGCGTCGTGCGCCTGCTGCACGAGCGCGAGCCGGGCCAGCACCGCCGACGCCATGGGCGCCGCGCGCCGGGTGGCGAGGCTCACGTGCAGCGACATCAGCTCGTTGGTGGCCGCCAGGTAGCCCTCGGTTGCGTGGTACATGGCGTGGAAGTAGTGGATGCGCCGGGCGTCGTGGCCGAGGAGCAGCGTCGTGAAGCGCAGCGGATCGGCGGAGCGCACCTCGCGATGGTAAGTGACGTGCGCCTCCAGGCAGAACGTCGTCACCGCGTGCGCCGCGCGGTACGCCTCGTCGAGGCCCACCCATCGCAGGAACTCGTCGGTGGCGAAGTCGAAGACGACGAGGTAGTAACCCATGTTCATGTGCTGGTTGTGATCGATCCACTCCGGACGGACGACGTCCCGGTAGCCGTCGAACGGCGCCGCGAGGTCAGACATCGAGGCGGACGATCTCGGCGGCGAGGCCCTCGGGATCGAGGTCGAGCCACGCGAGGGCGACCGGCAGGCGGAAGCGGCGCGGGCCGGCGCTGCCCGGATTGAGATAGAGGACACCGTCGCGCCGCTCGATGCGCGGCTGGTGGGAGTGGCCCGCGATGACGGCGTCGAACCCCGCCGCGCGCGGATCGAGATCGAGCTGCTTCACGTCGTGCAGCACGTAGAGGCTCCGGCCGCCGTGCTCGACGACTTCGGTCTCCGCCAGCGCGGCCGCCCACGCACCGCGGTCGTTGTTGCCACGCACCGCGACCACGGGCGCCACCGCGCGCAGCGCGTCCAGCACCTCCGGGCCGCCGACGTCGCCCGCGTGCACGATGAGGTCGGCGCCGGCGAGCGCCTGCACCGCCTCCGCGCGCAGCAGCCCGTGGGTGTCGGAGATGACGCCGATCCGTGGCATGCAGGGCCGAGCGTAGACGAGCCGTGCCGGGCCGGCAAGCGCCCGGCTTGCCGCCCGGCCGCGCCTTCCCCTATCATGAGCGGACCGGAGGACAGACGATGACGACCGCCGTCGCCCACGGAGTCACGGTGCAGATGCTGGAAACGTTCGGCGATGCCTGGAACCGGCACGACGTCGACGCGATCATGCGCTTCATGAGCGACGACTGCGCGTTCGAGACGACCGCGGGGCCCGAGCCGTGCGGCAAGCGGTACGAGGGCCGCGCCCGCGTCCGGGAGGCGTTCGCCCGGGTGTTCGCGATGTTCCCCGACGCCCACTTCGGCAACGCGCGGCACTTCGTCGCCGGCGACCGGGGCCTGTCCGAGTGGCGCTTCACCGGCACGCGCGACGGCGTCAAGGTCGAGGTGGACGGCTGCGACGTGTTCACGTTCCGGGACGGGAAGATCGCGGTGAAGAGCTCCTACTTCAAGCAGCGCACGGCCTGAGCGTGCCGGGCTCGATGTCGCGGCGCACGGGCGATCTTCGCGTCGAGAGCTTCCGGCCGCTGCTGCCGCCGGCCATCCTCGTCGAGGAGCTGCCGCTGGGCGACGCGGGCAGCGAGACCGTGAGCCGCGCCCGCGAGGCCGTCGCCGCCGTTCTGAACGGCCGTGACGACCGGCTGGTCGTGATCGTCGGCCCCTGCTCCATCCACGACCCGGTGGCGGCGATCGACTACGCGCGGCGGCTGCGACGCGTGGCCGACGAGCACGCGAGCGACCTGGCGATCGTCATGCGCGTCTACTTCGAGAAGCCGCGGACCACCGTCGGCTGGAAGGGGCTCATCAACGACCCCCGGCTGGACGGCACGTTCGCCATCAACGAGGGGCTCCGCCTCGCGCGCCGCCTGCTGGTGGACCTCGCCGACCTCGGCCTGCCGGCCGGCTGCGAGTTCCTCGACCCGATCTCGCCCCAGTTCATCGCCGACACCGTCTCCTGGGGGGCCATCGGCGCCCGCACGACCGAGAGCCAGGTGCACCGCGAGCTCGCCTCGGGCCTGTCGATGCCCATCGGGTTCAAGAACGGCACCGACGGCGACGTGCAGATCGCCATCGACGCCGTGCGCGCGGGCGCGCATCCGCACCGGTTCCTCGGGGTGACGGAGCAGGGGCTGGGCGCCATCGTCGCCACGCGCGGCAACCCCGACTGCCACGTGATCCTGCGCGGGGGGCTGAGCGGACCCAACTACGACGCGGTGAGCGTGGAGAAGGCCGCCGCGGCGCTGCGCGACGCCGGGCTGCCGCCGCGGCTGATGATCGACATGAGCCACGGCAACAGCGGCAAGGACCATCGCCGGCAGCCACTGGTCGGCGCCGACATCGCCGCCCAGGTGGCACAGGGCGAGACGGCGATCTTCGGCGTGATGATGGAGAGCTTCCTCGTCGAGGGCCGTCAGGAGCTCGTGAGCCCCTCGACGCTTCGCTACGGCCAGTCGATCACCGACGCGTGCATGGGCTGGGACACGACGGTCGCAGTGCTCGACGAGCTGGCCCGGGCCGTCCGCGACCGTCGTACCGCCGATCGCTAGTCAACTCGGGGGGCTCCGGGCGCCCCCCGATCCCCCCATGGGCGGCTCGGGGCACCCCGGCGGAGCCGCGGCGCCCCTCGAAATACTCCGACAAACTCCTGGCTCGCGCTACGCCAGCGGCTCCCCCGAGATGTAGGACGGCGCCGTCCGCGTGCGGAACGCCTCGCGCACGGCCGCCTCGCGCGCAGCCGCGTCGCGCGGCGGGAAGTCCCGCGGTGGCGGCGGCTGGCGCTGGTCGCCCATCGGGGGTCGACCGCCACCGCCGCCACCGCCGCCCCCACGCCCGCCCCGGCGACGCCGGCCACCTCGCCGCGAGCGGCGCTGCTGGTCGTCGTCGCGCCGCGGCGTGTACGGCACACGGACATCGTTCCCCGGCGCGGGCTCCAGCTCCTCGTGCTCCTCGTCGGGCTCGGCCGGCACGCGCTGCACCGAGACTTCCGGGACCTCCGCGGGCACGGCCACCGGCTCGGGCTCCTCCGCGCGCGGGGGGGCGGCGCCGTCGTGCAGGGTGATCACACCCGAGCGGCTGACCTCGAGCTCCTTGATGCGGCGGAGCCGCGTGATCAGGCGGGGCGAGCCGGGCGGCCGGCTGAACCCGCGCGACTTGAGCGCGTTGGCGAGGGTGTCCAGCGTCACGTTCCGGCCGCCGGCGGCCTGCGCCAGGTCGCGGACGACCGCGACGATCTCGTCGTGCGGGGCCGTGTGCGGCTCGGCGGCCGGGGCCGGCGTGGACGGCGGGGGCGGCGCGACGGTGAGATGCGCCGGTGCCGCCGGACGCGGGACGTGCTCCGGCCGGCCGTGCCGCCGCCCCCGCCGGCCGCGCCGCGAGCGGGCGCCGGCGCCATGGCGCGCCTGACCGCCATCGACGGCCGCCTCGCGCTCCGGAGCCTCGGCCACCGGCAGCCCGAGGAGGCCGCGATAGGAGAGCCGGCGGAACGTCACGCCGAGGCTGGCCGAGACGTCCCCGACCGCGTCGAAGGCGCGATCGTCGGAGACGATCTCGATCACGTCGCCGGGCCGCGCGCTGGCCAGCCAGACGCCCGAGGCGACCGCGATGCGCAGATCGCTCCAGTCCCGCACGCCCACCGACGGCGCGCTGTGGACCAGCTGGGCGCCGTGGCGCGCGAGCAGCCGGGCGGTGTCGTGCCCGATCACGCGCCAGTTGCCGACGGCGAAGAACTCGGTGCGCCGGTCCGCGCGGTCGACCGCCAGATGGGCGAGCACGCGCGAGATGTGCTCCGCCCGGCTCGTGTTCTCGACGTCGAAGAAGATGGCCCGCCGGCTCGACGGCACCGGGCGCTCGGCCGGCGGCGGGGCGACCCGCGCGGCAAGGGCCGGCTCGGGTACCGAGAGCGGTAGCGGTGGCTCGGCCGGGGGGATCTCGACCGCCGGGGTCGGTGGCGGGGTCGGCTCCGCCTGGGGACGGGCGCGGGTGCGTCTGGTACGTGTCCCCGCCCGTCGCTTGGGTGTCGCTTTCTTGGCTGTCGCCACGATTCCTCCTTGGGGGCCCGACCTCGGGCGGCGCACGGCGCGCCCAGGGGCCCACGTCAGTGTACGCGGCTACGCGTCCGCGCGAGGGGTTCTTCGCAGGGTCCGGTAGGTCACCGAGTAGCGCTCTACCCTGCCGGGCGGGATGGCGTGCTGCCACTGCCAGCGCGCGGCGCCGTCGAGGACGTACGCCGACCGCGGCTCCAGCACGACCGCGGCGGTCCGGCGCTCGCCGCCCTCGCCGCGCTGGAACCGGAGCCGGCACGCACTCGCCAGGGAGACGCCGACGACGAGGCCGAACATCGGGGCGTCGCGATGCCAGCCGATGCCGGCGCCCGGCGGATAGTGCGTCACGAGCACCTCCACGAGGTCGTCGGCGGCCATGCCGGCCAGCGCCCCGGCGCGCGGGCGGAGCGCCAGGAGGAACTCCGGGATCGGTGGACCGGGCTCGATGCGCCACGTCTCGTAGCCATACGTCCAGCCGAAGTGCGCCGTCCGTCGCCGCGCGACCTGCCCGCGCATCCG
>DASUPA010000439.1:0-9799 GCA_036276335.1 Candidatus Methylomirabilota bacterium
CTCCAGCACGAGGACGCGGCGGCCCGCGCGCGCGAGGTACGCCGCCGTCACCAGGCCGTTGTGTCCCGCCCCCACGATGATGGCGTCGTACCGCGACGCTGCGCGTGCCATGCACGCATTATCCTACGCGCCGCCATCCCCCGACCGGTCCCGCGACAGCGCCTCGAGCAGGAACGCGCGCAGGCGCTCCTTCATCTCGCGCGGCATCTCCGCCGTCGCCGCGCGGCCGGCCACGCGCGCGGTCTTGCGGTACGTCCGCAGATACGCGCGGCACGGCCGGCAGCCGGCCAGATGAAGCGTCAGACGCGCGCGGTCCCGCGGGCCGAGCTCCCGGCCGAGGAAGTCCGCGAGCAGCTCGATCGCCTCCCGGCAGGTCACGCAGGCACGAGCTCACGCGCGACGCGCGCCCGCGCGCTGAGCGCGCGGGCGGGCTCGCCGAGGTCGTTCCACGTCGTGCCGGAGACCGGCAGGACGGCGAGGTGGTCGGGGTGCCGCTCGAGCACGTCGCGCGAGAAGTCGACGGGCGCCAGCGCCGCGTAGGCGGCGCGGGCGACCTCGGGCTCGCGCGATGTCCCGATGCTCGCCTCGAGCGGCGCCAGCGCGTCGGCGAGCGCCGGCACGGCACGGCGGATCAGACCGCCGAGGGCGCCGGGCTCCGCGACGACGACGAAGCTGTTCCACAGCGCCCCGGCGCACATCAGCCGCGACGCGGCCGCCGGGGGCGGCTTCTCCCGGAAGCCCTGCACCCGGTAGGTGGGCGCGCCGGCGCGAGCGAGGATGAGCTCACCGGGCTCGATCCATCCGTACTCGGTCTCGGGCCGGTCGGGCTCGACGCCGAGCAGCACGACGAGGCTCGGCCGGGACCGGACCGTGTCCATGGCGGCCGCGACGCGCGCCATGAAGGCGCTGTCGTCCTCGATGAAATGGTCGCTCGGCAGCATGACGACCGCCCGGGCCGGCGCCACGACGGCCTGCCGCATCAGCGCGTACAGGATCGCGGGCGCCGTGCCGCGGCCCTCCGGCTGCTCCACGACCGCTCCGGCCGGCGCGTCGGCGAGCGCGGTCCGGTAGTAGGCCTCGTGGGCCCGCGTCACGACCACGAAGGTGCGCGCCGGGTCCGCGACGTGCGCGGCTCGCCGGCGCGTCTGCGCGAGCAGGGTCTCGTGTCCCACGACCGGGCAGAACTGCTTGGGCCGGTCGTCACCGACGAGCCGCCGCGTCAGCGAGCGGAGGCGGCGCCCCTCTCCTCCGGCCAGGATGATCGCCGCCGCGTCGTCGCGCATGACCGTTGGACACGGCGGCCGCGCCGTCCGGTGCGCTCGCGGTCTAACCGACATGGGGCGCTCCGGGCGCCCCCCAAAGCCCCCCGGCGGCTCGGGACGCCCCGGCGGAGCCGTGGCGCCCCTCGACGATACTCCGACAGCTACTAGCGATCACGCGCGGCGATCAGCGTCTCCACGAAGCCCCGCAGCGGAGGCAGGGAGGCGAAGAGGGCCTGGAAGGCCTCGCGGTCGACGGCCAGCACGCTGGTGGCGGTGACGGCGTGGACGGTCGCCGTCCGCGGGCGGTCGCTCACCAGCGCGATCTCGCCGAAGCACTCGCCCGGGCCGAGCCGTCGCAGCGGCTGCGCGCCGCCGCCGCCGTCCCGCTTCGAGACCTCCACCTCGCCGTCGGTGACGACGTACAGCCAGTCGCCGCGCTCGCCTTCCCGGAAGACCGCCTGGCCCGCCTCGAAGTACTCCCGGCGCACGCCGAGCGCGCGCTCGGTCTTGAGCTGGACGATGTCGGGCGGCAGCACCAGGTCGAGCGTCCAGTCGGTGGCGACGCGCAGCTTGCGGTCGAGGCCCGGCAGCTTCAGGAGGTACACCGTCCGCCAGAGCCACCAGGCCAGGAACCCGGAGAGCCTGAGCCCGACGATCTCGGCCACCGCCGACCGGCGCCCGAGCGAGCCCATCTTCCCCAGCGCCGTGAACGAAAAGGCGCGGCGCGGTGCCCCGCGCAGGCTGGCGGCGATGTTCCGCGCGACGCAGTCGGCCTGGCGCGTGGCGTGCTGCGCCGTCGGCGGACAGACCTCGCCGGTGCGCGCGTCCGGCACGGCGGCACAGTCGCCGAGCGCCCACACGCCCGGGTGATCGGGAACGGCCAGCGTGGCGTCGACGGCGACGCGGCCGCGCTCCATCTTGAGCGGCAGCGCGGCCACGATCGGGTTCGGGCCGGATGGCACCGTGCTCACCAGGGTCCGCGTGGCGATGCGCTCGCCGTCCGCGAGGAGGGCCGTGTCGGCGGTGGCGCCGGCGAGGCGCGCGTGCAGCCGCACCTCGACCCCGCGCCGGGCGAGGAGGCACTGCGCGAACCCGGCGAGCGACGCCGGGAGCTCGGGCAGGATCAGGCCGCCCGCGTGCAGCAGCACGACGCGGAGCTCGTCGGCGCGGATGTTGCGGAAGCTCCGCGCCGCCGCGCGGACGAAGTCGTTCAGCTCGGCGACGGCCTCGACGCCGGAGAAGCCGCCACCGGCGACGACGAACGTCAGGAGCGCCCGCCGGAGCGCGGGATCGGGCTCGATGTCCGCCTCCTCCAGCGTGTGGATGATGCGGTTGCGCAGCGCGAGCGCGTCGCCGAGGTACTTGAACGGCAGCGCGTACTCGGCCAGGCCGGGCTGTCCCGCGAACGAGGTGACGTTGCCGAGCGCCAGCACCAGATGGTCCCAGTGCAGATGGCACTGGCGGCTGCCGAAGGTCGCCGTCGCGGTCACGCTCCGGTGGCTCAGGTCGATCGACTCGATGGTGCGCGTGTAGAGGTTGGTCCGCGGACACAGGCGCCGAATGGGCGCGATCGTGTCCGTGAGGCCGATGGAGCCCGAGATGACCTCGGGCAGCATCGGCTGGAAGACCATGTAGTTCTCGCGACTGACGAGGCCGAGCTCCACCTCGCCGCCCGCGAGCTCGCGCGCGAGCCGCTTCTCGAGCGCGCGCGCCGTGTACACGCCGCCGAAGCCGCCGCCGAGGATCAGGATGCGCGTGGGCCGGTGGGTCGTCATGGTGTCTCCGCGGCGGCCCGTGCCGCCTCCAGCAGGACCTCGTCGCCGGGGTCGACGGAGGTCAGGTGAATGCGCAGCAGGCCGCCGACGTCGCCCGTCACCTTGCCGTAGAGGTCGCCGGAGGCCCGGCCGGAGCCGGCCCACGTGAGCCGCACCCGGACGTTGGTGAGCGGCGGCAGCGGCGCCACGTCCGCCACGTCGAGGTGGCGGCGGCCGAGGCGCCGCACCTCCCCGGTGAACGCGTCGGCGCGGATCTGCTTGCCCTCGATCACCCAGCCGACGAGCGGCAGCGCGACCGCCACGCCGCCGTCGACGGCCGTCTCCCTGCGCTGGGCCCACCGGCCGCCGACGCCGCGCAGCTCGTACAGCGCCACCGGCGCGTCGAGTCCCTTCAGCTCCACGTGCGTCGGCGGTGCCACGTCGGCCAGCGGCCCCAGGTACCGCACGGTGGACTCGGTCATCAGGATCTGGCCGCCGACGGTACAGCCCTCGACGCGCGCCGCGAGGTTGACGGCGGCGCCCACCACGGCGTACTTCGTCCGCTGCTCGGAGCCGATGTTGCCGACGACGGCCTCGCCGGTGTTGATGCCGATGCCCATCTCGAAGCGGGGCCGCCCGCGCGCCGCGTTGGTCTCGTTCAGCTCGTCCATCGCCCGCTGCATCGCGAGCGCGGCCGCCGCCGCGCGCTCGGCGTGGTCCGGGTGCTCGATCGGCGCGCCGAAGACGGCGAACACGGCGTCGCCGATGAACTCGTTGACGGTGCCGCCGTGCGCGATGACGATGTCCGCCATCCGCCCGAGGTAGTCGTTCAGGACCTCCATGACCCCGGCGGGGTCGCCGAGCTCGGCAAACCGCGTGTAGCCCCTGAGGTCCGACATCAGCACGGTGACGTCGCGCTTCCGCCCGCCGAGCCGGAGGCCCCCGGGCGTCTCGAGCACCGCCCGCGCCACCTCCGGCGACACGTAGCGCCCGAAGGCGTTCCGGATCACCTCGCGCTGGCGCAGGCCCTCGACCATGCCGTTGAACGCGCGCGTCAGCTGGCCGACCTCGTCGCGCGAGCGCACGGGCACCGCCGGCGTCAGATCGCCGGCCGCCACCCGCGCCGCCGCCCGGGTCAGCGCGACCACCGGACGCGTGAGACGCCGGGCGACCGCCACCGCCAGCACGAGCGCGAGCAGGGCGCCGGCGACCATGCCCAGCCCGATCGTCGTGTCCAGCTCGCGCAGCCGATCGAAGTAGAAATCGACGGGGTAGTCGACCTCGAGCACGGCGGCGGTGCGGCCGTCGGCGCCGGCGATGGGGGCGAACGCGCTGATGCGGGCGCCCGCCCGGGTGCGGTAGATCCCCGTGTAGCGCGCGACGCCGTCCTCGAAGGTCCACGCGACGGCGTCCGCCGCCTCCGGACCGACCGTGAACACCTCGCCGGCCCGCTCGTCGTCGGCGGTGGTCACGACGATCCGCGCCCGGCGGGAGCCGCGATCGTAGTCGGTGAGCGTGCGCATCGGCGTCGTGAGCAGGGTCTCGGTCTGGACGGTCTGCAGCGCGCTCGCGATGCGCCGATGGGCTGCGGTGCCGCCCCGGCCGCTCCGAGCGGCCTCCGCGTGCAGAGCCGGATCCACGAGCAGGCCGCTGACGCGGGCGATGTTCAGCAGCTGCGTGCCCACGGTGTCCTCGACCTCCCGGCTCTGGCGCTGGTGCACGAGCGCGCCCACCACACCGACCGTGAGCAGGGTGACGGCGACGAACACGGCGGCGAGCCGCACCGCGAGCCGCTGCCACGGGCGCAGCGCCGGCGTGGCCGGCGCCCCGGGCGCGGTGCCGGCGGTCATCGTCCCGCGGCCGCGGGCTCGAGTCCGAGCCAGTGGTCCAGCGACCAGCGGCCCGCTCCGCGCGTGAGCAGGAACACGAGGATCGACGCCCACGTCAGGTGCTCGGAGTAGGCGCCCGGGTAGACGAACGTCTGGATGACGGCGATCATGCCGAGCAGCGGCAGCGCCGCCGCGCGCGTGGCGAGGCCGGCCACGAGCAGCAGCGAGCAGCCGATCTCGACGCTCGTCGCCATCGTGGCCGCCACGTCGGGAGCGAGCACCGGCACCCTGTACTCGTCGGCGAAGAGCTGCACGGTGAACTCCCAGGACGCCAGCTTGTTGAGGCCGGCCTTCAGGAAGACGCTGGCCACGGCCAGGCGGAACAGGAGCTGCGCGAGCGGGAGCGGGAACCGGCCCAGGACGTCGATGGTCCGGGCGATCACGCCCCGCACACCGGAAGCCGGGATGGTCGTCAGCGCGTGCGTGGTCATCGGTTCCCGCTCCTTCCGCCGTCAGGCCTTCTTCGGCTGCGTGCTGCCGCCGACCAGCTTGTCGCACGATCCCGCGGGCACGTAGATCCACGCGTCGCCCTGCTTGTCGCGCTTCGACGTTCCCGCGCACGACGAGTTCGCGGTCTGGCAGTCGTTCTTGCCGGCCTTCACGACGCCGTAGCACTTCTCGGCCTCGAACTTCGGCTTCGGCGCGGGCTGGGCGCCGACGGTGGAGGGCATGGCGAGCGCGGCCGCCACGGCCGAGGCGATGAGCAGCTTGGATGTGTTCACGACTGACCTCCTGGTGAAGGGTGTGCGGGCTCGTTCGTCCACCCGCCCGCGGCGGAGCCCGCGCTCGTCGCGGCCGGGGCGTCGTCCCTAAGACACGAGCCGCGCCGGCGATGATGCGCCGAGCCGCGCGGTGAGCGCGTGCCAGGCGCGGAGCGTCTCGGCGACGCTCCACGCCTGCGCGATGCAGCCGTCCGGGGCGAACGGCGCGGCACCGTCGAAGATCTCCGCGACGGAGCCGAGACCGTGGTCGGCGAGATGGTCGGCCAGCGGGTCCAGCAGCGCCCGCGCGCGCGCCGCGTCGCCGTACGCCTCGACGTGCGCGAGCGCGAACGGTCCGAGGAGCCAGGCCCACACCGTGCCCTGGTGATACGCCCCGTCGCGCACGCGCTGGTCACCGCCGTAGCGCGCGACGTAGCGCGCGTCGAACGGCGCGAGGCTGCGCAGCCCGTAGGACGTCAGGAGGTGTCGTGCGCAGGCGTCGACGACCGCGCGCCGGCGCGCCGGCGCCAGCGGGCTGTGCGGGAGCGACACGGCGAAGATCTGATTCGGACGGAGCGTGGCGTCGTCGCCGTCCGGACCGTCCACGACGTCGAAGCACCAGCCGTCGCGCGCGCACCAGAACCGCTCGAAGCTCGATTCCACGCGTGCGGCCATGCCCTCGAGCTCGCGCGCGGGCCGCCCGAGCCGCCGGGCGAACGCGGCCAGCGTCCGCAGGGCGTTGTACCAGAGGGCATTGATCTCCACCGGCTTGCCGGTCCGCGGCGTCACCACCCAGTCGCCGACCTTCGCGTCCATCCACGTGAGCTGAGTCCCGGGCTCGCCCGCGGCGAGCAGGCCGTCGGCCGGGTCCTGGCGGATTCCGTAGCGCGTGCCCGCGCGGTGCCAGGCGACGATGGCCTCCAGCGTCGGATAGAGATCTTTCAGCAGCCCGTCGTCGGCGGTCGCGGCGTGGTAGGCGCGGATCGCCTCGACGTACCAGAGCGTCGCGTCCGCCGTGTTGTACTCGGGGATAGCGCCGGCGTCGGGAAAGCGGTTCGGCAGCATACCGCGGTCGACGAAGCGAGCGAACGTCGTGAGGACCTGGCGCGCGACGTCCGGCCGCCCCGTCTCCAGCGTCAGCCCGGGCAGCGCGATCATCGTGTCGCGGCCCCAGTCGCCGAACCAGGGGTAGCCGGCGATGATCGTCGCGCCGTCGGAGGCGTCGGGGGCGCCGCGACGCACCACGAACTGGTCGGCCGCGAGCACGAGCTGCTCGATCCATCCCGGGGCCCCGGCCGCGGCGGGCTGCGCCCGCCGCCACTCGGCCAGGCGCGAGGCCTCGTGCCGGGCGCGCGCGGTCCAGGCCGCGCCGCCGTCGGTCACGGGCGCGTCCTCGGCGGACAGCACCAGCGTCAGGTCGTCCTCGAGGCACGCGCGAACCGTCGCCGCGTGGAGGTGATCGTCGAGGTGATCGAGGCCGCGGTCGCGCTCGCGCGGCAGGTCGAAGCCGCGATACCAGGCGTGCGTCGGCGTCACCTCGGCGCCGCGCGCCAGCACGCGCAGCGGCCGCGCGCCGTCGAACGCGGTGACCAGGACGCCGTCGCCCGCGCGCGCCACCTCCATGCGCCAGTCCCCCGCGCGCGTGGTGGCGTGGTAGTCGCGATGGTTGACGAGCACCTTCACCGTGAGGCCGACCGGCGCGGAGGCGCGCAGCACGCGCCAGCGCACGTAGGTCGTGTTGGCGCCGGGCTCCATCCAGACGCGCTTCTCCACGAGCGCGTCGGCGGCGGCGTACGTCCACACTGGCGTGGTGCCGTCGAGCCGGAAGCGCTCGATGAGCCGGTACCCGTGCGGATCCACGACGCCGCTCGCCCAGCGGCCCGCGAACAGGGGCCACTCGGCGCCGGCGTACTCGAGCGTCTCGTGCACGCCGGCGGCGAGCAGGGTCCGCCCGAGCGGCGGCCTCAGCGCGGCGACGAGGAGGCCGTGGTAGCGCCGCGTCTGCGTCCCGGCGATGGTGCCGGAGGCGAAGCCGCCGATGCCGTTGGCGCACAGCCACTCGCGACGCTCCGCGGCGGCGAGATCGCCCGTGACCTCCCTCCCCCAGCACAGCCGTGCGCCGGCGTCAGCCATGTGCCCCGTAGGACACGGCGGTCGGTCTCGTGGAGGCGCGCACCGGAGCGCGGGCCGGACGTGTCCAAAGGACGCCATGCAAGCGATCGGCTGCGGGGTCGGCCTGCGCGCTCCTCACCTCGCCGAGGTGCTCGAGACCCGCCCGGCGGTGCCGTGGTTCGAGGTGCACGCCGAGAACTACATGGGCGGCGGCCCCGCCGCGCGCGCGCTCGAGCGCGTCCGGCGCGACTATCCCCTCTCGCTGCACGGCGTCGGCCTCTCGCTCGGCACCGCGGAGGGGCTGAGCGGCGCTCACCTGGCGCGGCTGCGCCGGCTGGTCGAGCGCGTGGCGCCCGCGCTCGTGTCCGAGCACCTCTCGTGGAGCATCAGCGGCGGCGCCTACCTCAACCACCTGCTGCCGCTGCCGTACACGGACGCGGCGCTGGCGGTCGTGTCCCGCCACGTCGCCCAGGCGCAGGATCGGCTGGGGCGCCGGCTGCTGATCGAGAACCCGTCCAGCTACCTGCGGTTCCGCGACTCGCCGATGCCCGAGCCCGTCTTCCTCAACGAGCTCGCGCGCCGGACGGGCTGCGGCCTCCTCTGCGACGTCAACAACGTCCTCGTCACGTGCACCAACCTCGGCGGCGACCCCGCGGGTTGGATCGACGCGCTGGAGCCCTCGGCGGTCGGCGAGATGCACCTCGCCGGCCACGCGGTCAACGACGCCGACGGCCGCTCGGTGCTGATCGACGATCACGGCTCGCCGGTGTGCGACGCGGTCTGGCACCTCTACGAGCGCGCCCTCGCCCGGTTCGGCGCCGTGCCGACGCTCGTGGAGTGGGACACCGACATCCCGCCGCTCGCGGTGCTCCAGGCGGAGGCGGCGAAGGCCGAGCGGCGGCGGCGCGCGGCGGGAGGGGCCGTCGATGTCGCCGCTGCGTGAGCTGCAGGCGCGATTCCGCACGGCACTCCTGGACGGCGACGAGCGCGGCCTCGTCGGCGAGGTCGAGCCCGACGGGCTCGGCGTCTCGGCGCGCCTGGCGGTGTACCGACACCACGTCCTGACGAGCCTGACCACCGCCCTCGAGGCGACCTTTCCCGTCGTGTGCCGGCTCGTCGATCGCCGCTTCTTCGGCTGGCTCGCCGACCACTACGTCCGTGTCCATCCCCCGGCCGGCCCCTGCCTCGACGAGTACGGCGGGGGCTTCGCGGACTTCGTCGCCCGCTTTCCGGCCTGCGCGCGCCTGCCCTGGCTCGCCGACGTCGCGCGGCTGGAATGGGCGATCAACACCGCCCGGCACGCCGCCGATGCCGCGCCGCTGACGCCGGCGCAGCTCGGCCGCGTCGCCCCGGCGGAGCTGGAGTCCCTCGTGCTCCGCCTCGATCCCTCGGTCACGCTGCTGCGGTCGCGGTGGCCCATCGATGCCATCTGGCGCGCGAATCAGCCGGAGGCCGACCCCGACGTCGCCGTCGACCTCGATGAGGGTGGCGTGCGGCTCGAGATCCGGCGCCTGGACGACGACGTCGCCTTCCGCCCGCTGCCGCCCGGCCCCTTCGCGTTTCGCGAGGCGCTGGCCCTGGGCCGGACGCTCCGCACGGCCGTCGACACCGCCGTGGCCGCCGATCCCGGCATGGACGTGGCCGCGGAGATCAGGGCCCTGCTGGAGGAGCGCCTGCTCGCAGCCTGGTGACGCGCCGGTCAGCCACGGAGCGACACCGTCCGGTCGCCGGCGCGCACGCTCGCATCCCAGGTCACCTCGATGGCGCCCTTGACGCTCTCGTGCGCGGGGCAGCCCTGGGGATGCGCCGCCAGCGCGCGCTCCGTCGCCTCCAGCGCCTCGGCCGGCACCGCGACCTCGTAGTGGAGGTGGATCGAGCGGATCCGAATCGTCTTGCCATGGCCGACGATCCGGCCCTCGGCGGAGGCGGTGAAGGTGTCGCGGTCGAAGGCGATCTTGCGCCCTGCCAGGGCGCCACGCAGGGTGCCGTACATTCAGCCGGCCACGCCGGCGACGATGTGGTCCAGCGTCGACGCGACCGGCGGCCCCTCCGGCGCGCCGTAGTACTGCCGCAGCGCGCCC